>JBKJOA010000340.1:0-9265 GCA_046593365.1 Limisphaerales bacterium | reverse complement strand
CGAAGCGGCACAAGTTATCCCAATTTCAACCGAGTTCTTCAGCGACTGCTCCTCAAACCGGGTGAGCGCCTCGCAAAGATTTGACGAAATTAATGGTGCGTCACTTCGTTTTGTCTCAGCTACTAAGCTCTCCAACGAATCTGTCTCAATCGCAGATATCAATTCACGCAAGGAACGTTGTAGGGCAACAGTTGCACGTCGCACAAACGGTGCCTCCAATTCATTTGGCAACAAAGCGGATTGAACATCCATGGCTTGTACTGGACAAGACACGTTTAGCACAAAGCTTCCGGTTTGAGTATGCCGAAAACGAGCTGTCTCCAGAAACTGTTGTGCTTCAGTTCGGCTTAGTCGCGGATGATGGGTTTGAGGCTTTAAGACTGTGCAAGCAGAAGCGAGCAGCAATTGCTGCGCTCCGAACACGATTGAACCCGCAAATGCGAGAGGAAGGGAACGGTCATCTTGACGGGGCGTAGTGATCCGAAAAGCGATGCCATCATCTGCGACTTCCAAAAGACTTTTCAGCACCGCACCTGACGGACGATTTTCCATTGTTGCCAATTTGTCGACCACTAACATCACAGCTTCCGTATAATCAGGAGCGTTCGTGTCCATCGGGAAAACCAATTGGCGGCGTTCAAAGCGCGGATTGGTTAAAACGTAGAGTCGGTCTTTCGCTGCTTCTTTGAGCAACACCCATCCTTGAGCCTTCGCGTAATCTCGGAGGTCGGTTGGAGCAATGAATATTTCAGCGTTCATAGTGCAGGATAGCGTGGAAAATCCCGCCGCGAAAGACGTGCCGCCAAATTGGCGAGTGCTTGGGGTGTGAACATTTGCGCCTTTGGAAGTTTCACCGTTGCGCCTGTGCCATTTATTGTTGCGGGTGCGCCACGCAAACTTTGCCAGTAAGCGCAACGTCGCAAAGCAAGTTGGTCGGATGAATGGTTTAGCCATTCCTGTGCATCAGCAGGCAGAAACAGCACAACTAAAATTCGAGCTACATCTATTGTCTCGGTTCGCAAGTCATTGTAGCGATTTACACCGTCAACAAAGTAAGAAAAATTTGCTCCATCATCAGCGGGCACAGCAATTGTCGCCTTAAGTTGCACTTTGATGTCCACCTCGGTGAGATACCCACCGTCATCAAAAGGAGACCACGCTGTCAGAGTGGCATCAATGCCATTATTGTCTTCGTGGCGACCCCCAACGCGGCAAGCCATGCCCGAATGCGAAGCAACCGCGTGCAAATAGGCATAGCTCAACTCGGATTCAATGTTTGGTGGCGAGATCGGTTGCATGTGTGCGACAAATTTTTACTCGGATTGGAGTTGGTGTGCAATGCGCAACTCGCCTGACAGCAGTGTATTTGAGGAAGATGAGGCCGAGGACGATATGCTTGTATTCCGAGGCATCCATGTGCCCGCGCATCTTGTCGGCGGCAGCCCAGAGCTGGGCTTCGAAATTGAGGCCGGAGTCGTTATTTTTTCCGTTGGTCGATTGGCGAGCCATGTATTATGCGGACTTTAGGGGATTTGTCGGAGCGAGCAATCCCTTCTTTGAGTTTTCATAAAGCGGTCAGAACTGACCCGTTTACGCGTTCGCGCCCTTTTCAACGGCGATAACTTCGCAAACAGTTCATCGTCCCGCGCGATTTGCCGGGGGGAATTTTCGCTCGCCTCGGTTTCACACACGGAGTAAACGGACTGCGCCACATGAAAAAGTTTCTCTATCTCGCGTTGGGAGTTTTCATTTTTTACTTTGGCGCGGCCTGTCATCACACCAGGAATGAAAAGAATTTTGCCGACTTCATCATTCATCGTGCGAACGTCATCACCGTTAATTCAAACCAGCCCTCGGCCGAAGCCATCGCCACTCGTGGTGATAAAATTATTTTCGTTGGAAAAAATTCGGACGCGCAAAAATTTATTGGAGCAAACACTCGGGTGCTTGATGCAAAAGGCAAAACCGTTTTGCCTGGAATCTACGACAGCCACGTCCATTCCTACCGAGCTTCGGTGAGTGAAATGAATGGCGGCGCGCCGTTTATCCGCTCGCTGGACGAGGCGCAAAGATGGATTCGCGAGCAGGTGTCGGCCAAACCGCCGGGAAGCTGGATCATTCTGGAGCGTGTTTATGCGACGCGTTTGCAGGAAGGCCGGTTGCCGACAAAAGCGGAATTGGATCAAGCTGCTCCGAATAATCCGGTGCATTGGAATTCAGGCCCGGTTTCGGTGGCCAATTCCAAAGCGCTGGAAGTCTCAGGGATCACCCGCGCCACTTCGAACCCGACTCCCGGAGAAATTGTGCGCGATGCGAACGGCGAACCGACCGGGCTGCTGCGTAACGCCGCGCACATGCTCAAGAGCGCTTCCTCCGCTTTCAAGCCAACCGCCGCCGAGCAACGGGCTGCCGTAAAAAAACTTCATTCCCTTTACAACCGGCAAGGGATCACCAGCATCGGCGAGCGGCGCACGGAAACAGAGGCGATCGATTTGTTTCGTGATTTGGAAAAATCCGGCGAGCTGACCGTGCGGATCAATTGCACCCGTATGATGGAGCCTGTTCCAAAGACGTTGGATGAAGCCCTGAAAAAACTGGACGAACTGACGTTTGGTTCCAGCGAAAGGGAACATCGAACATCGAACACTGAACACCCAACATCCAATTACGGGCCAACGGGCGTGGGTGACGATTGGGTGCGCATCGGGCCGCTAAAAGTTTTGCTCGATGGCGGGATGCTGATTGGAACCGCTTACATGCGAGAGCCTTGGGGCGTGAGTGACGTTTACCAAATTAACGACCCGAATTATCGCGGGTTGCTGAACGTGAAGCCCGCCATTCTCAATCCACTTTATCTTGAAGCGGCCAGGCGCGGCTGGCAATTGGCCGCGCATTGCACCGGCGAAGCGTCGCCCGACGTGTTGCTCGATTGTTACGAAAACATCCACGCAGAAATGGACCTTCGCGATCGGCGATTTCTCGTGACGCACGCCAATTTTCAATTTGCGGATAGTCTGAAACGGTTCCAAAGCATGGGCATTGCTGCGGATGTGCAGCCGGCGTGGCTCTACAAGGATGGAGCCAGCCTTCGGCAAACGTTGGGCGAACGGCGCATGCAATCATTTCAACCTTTGAAAACTTGTTTCGACGAGGGGATTTGCATTGGCGGCGGGAGCGATCACATGGTTCAACTCGATTCGTTCGACAGCACGAATCCGTGGAATCCCTGGCTTGGAATGTGGGTAGCGATTACTCGCCACACCGAACGCGGCAAGGTGGACAAACCCGAACAACGGCTCAGCCGCGAGCAGGCCATTCGCCTCTACACCATCAATAACGCGTTTCTAAATTTTGATGAACGGAAAAAAGGCTCGCTGGAACCGGGCAAACTTGCGGACTTAATCCTGATTGACCGCAATGTTTTGACTTGTCCGGTGGATGAAATTAAAAACACGAAGGTTTTGCTGACGATGGTCGGAGGAAAAATCGTTTGGCAGCAGGATGGGAAATAAATTTCCTGAAAATGTTTTGGTGGAGTGGAATGGATTTGCTTTGCTTTGAAACGCGCGTCCAGTTTTCTGAAATTCCTGCATTATTGGAAGGAACCTTAACCGGGTAGATCGCCCGATTCCTCGCTCCTCGTAGTTTTGTAAAGAATGGTTTTCAAATCTTCTGCGTTCACAACCATAGCCGGCACTTGGACGGCTTTTGTCTCACCGGACACAACAAACTGCGCACATGAAAACATTAATTGCAAAAAATTCATGGACGGTAGTAACGACGTTTGGCGCAGCAGAACTGGTGGCCAACCAAAATGGACAGGTGGAACTGCGTGGAGGAACGAAGGTCGATCAGATTTCCGCGAAGGAATGGATTTCGTTGTTCATGCACGAAGCGGTGCTTCGCATCCGGTCAGCCAAATAATTTTTTGACTTTCACTTCACAGGGTCGGCGCTCAATGTTACGGGTAAGTCGTGACCGATAGAGGGTTTCGAAATTTTAAATAATGGATGCTAAGCCGATCAAGGTTCTGTTGGTGGAAGACAATCTCGAAGACGTTTTCTTGATCGAGAGAACGTTGCTTAAAGCCCGTGGCGCACGCTTCGAAATGGTAGCGGTGGACAGCCTGAAGCGGGCGTTGGAGCGCATCAGGCAACGGAACATCGATGTCATCCTGCTGGATTTATCTCTAAGCGATAGCCATGGTCTCGAGACGTTTAACGTGATGCAGGCAGAGGCACCTGAAATTCCGATTATTGTTTTGAGCGGTTTGGATGACGAGACGGTGGCGCTGAACGCGGTTCATGCCGGTGCGCAAGATTATTTGGTGAAAGGACGCGTGGATAGCCAGCTCATCACGCGAGCCATGACGTATGCGATTGAGCGGTCGCAGGCCAAAGCGGCCCTGCTAAAAGCGGAGGAAAAATACCGCAGCATTTTTGAAAATGCGGTGGAAGGAATTTTTCAAACGACACCAGACGGACACTACTTGAGCGCGAATCCCGCCTTGACACGAATTTATGGTTACGCCTCGCCCGAGGAACTGATGACGTCGCTGCAGGACATTGGAAAATCTCTGTATGTTGCCCCGAGTCGGCGCGCGGATTTTGTGCGGCTCATGCAGGAACAGGGGGTGGTGACTGATTTTGAATCCCAAATTTACCGCAAAGACCGGAGTACTATCTGGATTTCCGAAAATGCCCGGGCGGTTCGTGATCGACAGGGAAACCTGCTCTATTACGAGGGACTCGTTGAAGATATTACAAAACGAAGACTCATCGAGGAAACGCTGCGCTTTTCGGAAATGCGCTTCCGCTCCGTTTGGGAAAATGCTTCTGACGGCATGCGTTTAACCGATTCGAGCGGCATCATTCTCGCCGTCAATTCTTCCTTTGGCCGGATCGTGGGAATTGAACCCGAGGAGTTGGAAGGCAAGCCATTTACCGTGACTTATTCGAAGAGAGAAGATCTCGCTGAGATGATGCACAAATACAAAAAACGGTTTGCCGAGCGGAAAATCGAGACGCAACTGGAACGACGCGTGACCTTTGGTTCCGGCAAAACGGTTGATCTGGAATTATCGAATTCGTTTGTTGATCTGGAGGATAAAGATTCGTTGCTCCTCAGCGTTTTTCACGACATCACCGTGCGCAAGCAAGCGGAAGAACGAGAACATCAGGCGAGTCTGGAACTGGCGCGCAGCCAGACGGAATTGCGCAAACGCAATGAAATAATGGAAGATGACTTACGGATGGCCCACGAAATCCAGCAAGCCATTCTGCCGCAGCAATACCCATCGTTTCCTCCCGGCGTATCACCAGACAAAAGCCTGATCCGATTCTGTCATCGCTATCATCCAACCGGCCAGGTCGGAGGAGATTTTTTTAATGTTCTGGCGCTTTCAGATACGAAAGCTGGAATATTCATTTGCGATGTGATGGGGCACGGCGTTCGCTCAGCTCTCGTGACGGCAATGGTGCGAGCCATGGTGGAGGAACTCAAATCCGTTGCGGGCGACCCCGGCCAATTGCTGACGCGGATCAATCGTGATTTGCGCGCCATTCTTCAACAAACCGGCACCCCCTTGTTTACGACGGCGTTTTACATCGTTGCGGATTTGGAGAACCGTCAGTTCTTTTATGCCAATGCCGGTCATCCAAAACCGTTCCTCATTCATCGCGGCACCGGTTCGGTTGAGCAGTTGAAAAATTCCGATGGCAGACCGCGCCCGGCCTTGGGACTTTTTCAAGAATCCATTTATCCAACCTCACAAGTGGCATTGTCTCCGGGCGATCTGGTGATGCTTTACACCGATGGCCTCTATGAAATCGAAGGCAAGGATGGCGAGCAATACACACCGGAACTGTTGTTCAAGGCCGTGGAAAGAAAGATTCAGCGTCCCTGTTCAGAACTCTTTGACTCTCTATTGACTGAAATGAAGGAATTTTCATCAAATAGCGATTTTGCGGACGACGTTTGCCTGGTTGCCGCTGAAATTTCGGACAGTCTCCCACCCGCGAGCTAGAACGAATCGACGGAACTTTTTCCTCCATCTGGTTTTTAAATTGTGGTGCGCATCTGACAACGAAAAGGCTGCGGTCGAAATGAGGAAAAATATGAAAATTAAACTTTGCCTGGCCATAGCGACCTTGGGCTTTACAGCAGTGCTATTCGCGCAAACCGGGGCGATCCCCAACCAGGTTGGAAGAGCGCGATCTATAACTGGATTTACCACGAATGCTGTTACCGGTTTCACCTCAAACCCGGTTAGCGGCTTTTCATCCAGGCCGGTCAGCGGTTTTACGCAAAATCCAATTGGGCCACTCCACCAGAGATTTCCGGTTGCGCCGTCGAAGGTTGCACCTTTAACCACTGGAATTGCAGGAACAAATCGATCCCTTGCTACACCCTCTTTTCGGGCGATCACCACATCCACCGTTCCGGCAACCGTCACAAACCGCGTCGTTTTAACTCCATTGTTCTGAATCGGAACTCCGCACTTCTGATTGTGGCGCAAAAACGTAAAAGGGTCGGTTATGAAAGCTTTATGAAAACTCAAAAGAGCAAGCAATCCTCCTTTGATTTTTTTAGTGGCAGCGACGCATTCCACCGTGTTCCTGAATCACTCCCTCGCCCTACGAGATCAGCCGTAACGAAAATGGGGTTCGTGAAGTCATCCTTGGCGTCAAGGTCATCGCAGGTTCCCGCCGTCAGATGGGAAAAACAATCCTTCACGTTTCATGTTTCCCATCCTACGCTTTCCCGTCATGAAACGCGACCTCATTACCGTTGAACGATTTTACACCGAGCAAGCGGGCGCGCTGGAATTACAACTTGTCGCCGGGGCAAACGGATTGAAGCGCATCATCCGTGAGCCGACCGTGAATCGACCCGGTCTCGCTCTCGCTGGTTTCACTCGATATTTCGCCAACAAACGCGTTCAGGTCATTGGCAATGCCGAAGCGAATTTTTTAAAATCTCTTCCGATTGAAGAGCGCAAGCAGCGTTATCTTGATCTGTTTTCCTACAAAATTCCGTGTGTGATTTTTTCGCGCGACCTTCAACCTGATAAGCTTCTCCTGCAAACTGCGGAGAAAGCGGACGTGCCCATTTTCAAATGCCCGTTGATCACAATGAAGTTCATCAACCTCGCGACTCTCGCTCTGGAAATGTTGTTTGCACCGCGCGGAACGGACATTGGCAGCATGGTGGATATTCTCGGCATAGGGGTGATTATTCGCGGGGAAAGTGGCATTGGAAAAAGCGAAACCGTTTTGGCCCTGATTGATCGTGGTTACAGTTTAGTTTCAGACGACATCACTCGCGTCACTTTGATCGACGGCCGCGATGTGGTCGGGACGAGCGCCGAATTAACCCGCAATCACATGGAAGTGCGGGGCATCGGCATTATAAACGTGGCTGCGATGTTCGGCATAAAAAGCATTCGCCATGAAAAAAGGGTGGATTTGGTCGTCACGTTAAAAACATGGAGCGATGTTGCCGATGTGGATCGCCTGGGTATTGATGATGAGTTTGTCAAAATTTTGGGGGTAGATATTCCGCATATCACGATTCCGGTCCGACCCGGGCGAGATCTGGCGCGGTTGATTGAAGTGGCCGCTTTCCAAACAAAACTGAAGGAATCGGGGTATAATCCAGCTAAAGAATTGAACGACCGGCTGATCGCGCAAATGTCAGGGAATCTTCGCTTGTAATTTTTTTAGTAAAAAATATCGTTTGAGTTGAAACTACCTTGGATGAGCGCGAAGAAGATCATTAACCAACCGGGATTCGATGAACGAGAGCTTGTTGTGACAAACAAGCTGGGTATTCATGCTCGTCCGGCCGCCTTGTTCGTCAAAACGGCCAATCGTTTCGCCTGCGAAATTTTTGTGGAAAAAGACGGTGAAAAGGTAAATGGTAAAAGCATCATGGGTTTGATGATGCTCGCCGCCGGGCCGGGAAGTAAGATCACTGTTTCAGTCGAAGGAAAGGATGGTAATGCAGCCTTGAACGAATTAGAAGCGCTGCTCCACCGTAAATTCGACGAAGAATGACTTTCCAACACTTTGGTGTGCCCCGGTTTCAAATGCGCAAATCGTTAGGTGCCCGGCAAATTCATCAACAATTCGTTAAAGACTATTATGAAAAAAAATAACTCGAATCCTTCGCGTGCTGCCAAAAAAACGGCGGAAACGCATCAAACCACCAACGACCTCGCCAAAACGTTGCGAACCAATCAAGGCATTCCCATCTCCGACAATCAAAACTCGCTCAAGGCCGGTGTGCGCGGGCCAACGTTGCTGGAAGATTTTGTTTTGCGCGAAAAGATCACGCACTTCGATCACGAGCGTATTCCTGAACGCATCGTTCACGCGCGCGGCTCGGGCGCGCACGGCTACTTTCAATGTTACAAATCCTGCGCGGATATTACGAAGGCAGCGTTCCTGCAAGACCCGAAATTGAAGACCGAAGTGTTCGCCCGCTTTTCTACCGTCGCGGGCGGCGCAGGTTCTGGCGATCTGCCGCGCGATGTGCGCGGGTTCTCCGTCAAATTTTATACGTCGGAAGGTAATTTCGATTTGGTCGGTAATAATATTCCCGTCTTTTTCATTCAAGACGCGATGAAATTTCCCGATCTCGTTCACGCCGTGAAAATGGAACCGGATCGCGGTTTTCCGCAAGCGGCTTCCGCGCATGACAACTTTTGGGATTTCATTTCGCTCACCCCGGAATCGTTTCACATGATCATGTGGGCGATGTCGGATCGCGGCATTCCGCGTTCGTTGCGCATGATCGAAGGATTTGGCGTCCACACTTTTCGCCTCATCAACGCAAAGGGCGAATCGCATTTCGTGAAATTTCACTGGCGTCCAACCATCGGCGCGCAATCGGTCATCTGGGATGAAGCGGTAAAAATCAACGGAGCCGACCCGGATTTTCATCGTCGCGATTTATGGGAAGCCATTTTGAACGGCGACTTTCCTGAGTGGGAATTGGGTTTCCAGGTTTTTGATCAAAAAACCGCTGACCGTCTCGACTTCGATATTCTCGATCCGACAAAACTCATTCCCGAAGAAATCATTCCACTTCGCAAAATCGGAAAGCTCGTGCTGAACCGCAATCCCGACAACTTTTTTGCCGAGACGGAGCAAGTCGCTTTTTGTCCGGCGAACATCGTACCCGGCCTCGGCTTCACCAACGACCCATTGTTGCAAGGTCGTTTGTTTTCTTATCTCGACACGCAACTCAGCCGTCTCGGCGG
>JBKJOA010000133.1:0-2932 GCA_046593365.1 Limisphaerales bacterium | reverse complement strand
ACCGCATCTGCGCCAAGCGCGAGGAGATCCGCTCAAGGATGGGCGGAAGCTGCCGCATCGAGCAATTCCGCACCCTCGAGGCCAAGCTCAAACACTAGGTGGTGAGGTAGTTTCAAGACCCTGTTAGGGAAACTCTCCATCAATCGAAGTCTTGCTGTCCCAACGCCAGCTTTCGCACGTTTCCAAAGAAGCGCTCTTCTTCCTGCTGAGGGTCAACAGCACAGAGATCAAAGCGGAGGAGCGACATTCGCTTTCCACTCCCTGTCGTTCCGATGTAGCCGGACCTCTCTTGTCCTATCGCCGGGCAGACGAAGGCTCCTTGCTCAACGCCCAAAGCGTCCATGAACGACAGCAGTTCATACCGGTCGGTCTCCTTGGGCCTCAACTTGTACTTCGCATCGAGAACCGCGATCGGCTTACCTTGAGCGGAAATCACAATATCCGGCCTCACCTCATAGGCCCCATTGTCAGTGAAGAACGACGAAGGTTTGAGGTTGCCGTCCGCTACCTTCCAGCCTTCTCGATCAGCCCGATCCACAAGCCCTCGCCGCACGTAAGCCTCGAATACCTTTGAAACGTCGGTGATAAGGGAGTCCAAGGCGACTGACCCGTCCGCCCCAACGTCTGGCAGAGCCCGTTGAAGCATTAGAAAAGCCATCCATAGCGGATCACGATAGTAGGCGAGCTGCGGGGGTAAGAGTGGTATCCTTCGGCCCAGCTTTGAAACGAGCGTTGAAGCAGGCTCCTGCCACTCTTTTACGACCACGAAGTGGCTTTGAAGTCTCTTAGCCTCAGCCAAGTCCGGGCTGTGTCTGTCATTGGCCTCAAGCCATCTCGTTAGCTGGTCCAGTGCCGCCCTAAGCGCGATATTCTCAATCGAGGAAAGCGACAGGGTGCTGAAAGAAAACTCCTGCTTGTATTTTATGCCCTTGGAGGCGTGCTTCTTAACCGTCTCGGAGACAAGGAACCGGCCTCGCCACTTTGGAGGGTTTTCTTGCTCCAAGTAGGCTTTCATCAAACCGCGTTCGACAACGCGGTTGAGTCCTAGAAGAAATGATTGACGATAGACGCGCTCCACGTTGGCTGCGCCTTCGAAGCGAGGCAGATAGCCACGGGAATACGCTGGGATGGCGACCGGAGCGACACCCGATCGGGCAATCATATATGAGAGATTGGCGATCGAAGCTCGCGGACGCACTCGCACGGCGAAGGAGGAATTGATCGGGATCAGCCCGACGTGTCGATCAGCTCTAAAAACGACCTGCCCCTTGGCGAGCGAGATGTTCAGATATCCTCGGTTGTGAATGCGGGGGTCGAGCGCCAATTCCCCGTTTGCGAGCAGGCGAGAAATGCGAACCTCAATCTCGCCGAATTCCTCGCACTCGACTACCTCAACCGTCACCACCTTGGCCTTCTAGCCGCTTCAAAAGGGCTTCAAAGCTGGCGGTAAGGTCAGCCATCCTCCCCTCATTGACTTCGATGGCGGTCGCAGCCGTTGGCCGCATTCGGTACCGCCATACTAACTTGAGCCCGTCCACGTCCTTCACGCCCGCGAAAAAGGAATGGCCAAGCCCAAATGGGACCATAATCTGAGCGCGGTCGAACCACTCGCCGACGAGCTTAACTTGCTCGGCTGAAAAGCCGCCAGACTCTTCTAAAAGTGACTCAACGACCTCTCTAGATGGAGCCATCTCGATGTGGTCGAACCGGCGAACGAATGCTGCATCGATGTGGCTAACACTACGATCGTGGGGATTCATCGTGCCGATAATCAGCAGATTGGGGGGGATGCTTGCGGACTTACCTGAGAAAGGCAGCGCGAAGGTTTGGTCCCTGTATTCCTTCTCAAGATAGGTAAGGAGCTCACCGAACACCCGCGCGGGGTCGCCGCGATTGATCTCGTCGATGACGAGCACCACTAAGGTCTTAACCTCTCGGGCGCGATCACACACGCTAAGAAAGATTTTGTCGATGATCTTGAAGCCGGAGGTCGCGTTTTGCTCTGGAGCGTAGCCCTCAACGAAATCTTCGTAGCCATAGGAAGGATGAAATTGGACTCGAAAGGTGTCTCTATCATTGTCTACCGTCAACTGGCGCGACAGCCGCTTGGCGTAGTAAGATTTGCCGGTGCCCGGCGACCCAGCCAAGATGATGCCTGACGTCCCCATGCCGAGAATTTGCTGAACTTGAAGGAGAACAGGATCGTCATTCTCCAGCTCTTCAACGACTTGCGATGGCTGGGGGAGCCGGTCTGATTTAGGGTCAATCTCATTAAGCGCGCTCTTAATCGCTTCGTCATAGCCATTGGGAGGAGGATCAGTCTGAAAGAGGCGGTCCGCATCTTCATCAACAAAGGCGAACAATTTGGAGTATTCGTCATCGGATTGAGGAAACGTGGCTCTGAAGGCCGTTTCAAGCGACCTGGCGTCGGCTCCGTCCGGAAATGTTTGGTCCCTTAGCATCACCGCTGCGAGATCAACCAAGGGCACTCGGGTCACGGCTCCAGCTTTCGTCAATACGGTGTCGCGCACGATGTCAGCGTAATCGTCGGCCAAAGTCCAATGGTCCCCGCCGTTCTGCACCTCTCGCCGGGCTCCGTGCCATTTGAGATCGAACGTGTTTTTGCGGATGGTCGCCGAGTTGCTGTGCGGATAGTTTTTTTCAGCTCTTTTTAGCGAGATCGGGTTGAAATAAGGCTTTGCATCGTTTTCGTCGTTTAAGCGAAAATACCTGTCCCAGAACTCATATTCACCGGGTCTTTCGTTGAACACAGTGGGAATGCCGGGTGTGGCACCGCTTTCAAGTAGCGCGAGCAGAGGTAGCACGTGCATGGAGCCTTGATGCGAGACAGCCTTCCGCCATTCGTCAAGGTTGTGCAGTGCGTGGACGACCCTTTCCGGCCGGATATGCGGCACGTGCTCAGGCCGCTTCC
>JBKJOA010000262.1:0-4560 GCA_046593365.1 Limisphaerales bacterium | reverse complement strand
GTAGATAAAATATTGTTCCAAAACGCCGACAGCAAAACGCACGGCTACCAATACGTTGATTGGCTTTTCGAAGGAGACGACTTGATCGCGGTAATCCGGACGGCACATGACGATGATTTCAGCGGTGCTCACAATTTTCACGATTCCAACTACATCACCTTTTATCGCGTGAAAAAGTTCCGCAGTATGGAGCGATGAGTCGAATAACCAACGTGCCGATGAGAATTTCTAAACCGACTAAATTCTCCACTGTCGTTTCTGTTGGATGGGTCGCGACCCTCTTCAGCACGCTCGCAACTGCGTTTGCTCAAACCAACTTTGATGGGCGACCTTGGAATATTTCGAGTGGAAATTTATCGGTGACTTACATCCAGCATTCACCCGTAGGCGCATTTCCGGAAACCAACTATTTTGAAGCGCCACCCTCGGTCGAATCACAAGTTCGGGCGAGAAAACTCGGCCTCGTCGCCAATGAAGATTACATTGCGTGGGGTTCCGTGGAGCGTGAACCGGGACAATGGAATTGGAAACAACACGATGCGATAGAAGCGACGCTGCACCAGGCCGGCCTCAAATACGTCGTCTATAATTGGTCGCATTTTCCGCCGGTCTGGCTCCGTGATCATAACGACAAGCGCACGTTAATGCGTTGTGCCGAACATCAGCAGGAAGCGAATTACCTCTCCATTTTTGATCCGCGCACGATTGGTTGGTATGACCATTTTTACAAAAAACTGCGGGAACATTTCGGCGAGCGCATCGACGATGTTTATGCCTGCATTCTCGGTCCATACGGCGAAGGAAATTATCCGCTGCAAGAGACGGCTTATATCAACATGGGCCATTGCCATGAGGGTTATTGGTGCGGAGATGACTTCGCGATCAAAGCATTTCAGGTCGCGATGAAACGGAAGTATTCCAAAGTTAGTAAACTGAATCGCGCCTGGGGCAGCGACTATAAATCTTTCGACCAAGTCCGTCCTCCAAAGGAAATTGCCAATGAGAAATTCAAAGCCTCGCCAGAAGTATTTCCAACTTCTTTCGAGAAACGACGCTGGCTCGACTTCATCACCTGGTATCATCAGGCAATTGTCGATTTCTCAGAACAGTCAGCGAAGACGGTGTTGAAATATTTTCCCGCACGCAAAGTACGGATGAAGCCTGGCGGAAATTACGGCAGCGTGAACCCGTTACCTTGGGGAACTTATTGCCCGGCTTACGCTAAGATGGCCGGGCGTCACGGAATCGTTTTGCAACCGGCCGATTGTCAGGGAGCAATCTTCGCCGACAAATGGATGGGCACGGCCTACCAATTCTATCGTGTGAAAGAAAGCACAGAACCCGCCGGCAATCTCGGCGAGATAGGATTTGTGCAGCGAATGTTCTCGGATGCTTCGAGTGGCGCGGCGCAGTTTTTCACTTACGAATTCGAACGCAACGCGACGAACATCCACAAATACATTCACCTCTACACTGGAAAATCGGGCGGCACCGACATTGCTCTTTATTGCCCCACCACTCTTTATCGACTCGGCCGCAACCTCCACCCGACGATTGTGGCGAGTTATCCGCTGCGCGACCTTTGCGAATACGATGTGCTCGACGAATTGCTTATCAGCGACGGCGCACTCACCACCAAACGTTACAAAGTTTTAATTCTCTTGCAGGCCGACATCGTTGATCAACCGACGCTCGATAAAATTTCAGCGTTCCTGCACGCTGGCGGAAAAGTAATCGTCGCCGACCATGCCATCAAAAATGTGGAGGGCGATTCCTGGCGGGACATCTCAAAAACAATTCGCATCGCGCCATTATCCAAAAAAGAAATCTGGCCAAAAGAAATGACGCAACAAATTTCCGGACACAAAGGAGTCGATGGAAAACTTGATGACGTTTGGACATGCCGTCGTGGCAAACAGGTTTTCGTGTTTAATCACAATGACAAGCCCGTCGAAACCACGATTGATGGTCGCTCCGTCCCAATCGCCGCGCATACAATTTGGTTCAACGACAAATAGTCGCGAGAAAAGATTCTCGGTGAATCCTACGGCAACGCGCTCTGGACGTAGAACCAATTGTAAGTCGAAGTCGCGTCGCGCGAACTGGTCCAGACGGTTTGCCGATTCAACCCCATGAAGACGAGTTCGTTTCCAGCCGTGGCCATTGCGGGATAAACAATTTGTCCATTCAAGGCAGACGTTTGTTGGAACACGGTTCGGAAAATCCATTGCGAACCGTCGAGATAAGCATGGCGCAGATGACCGCCGTATTCATTTTGGCCGGTGTCGCCAAAATGTTGGGCAGCGTCGTCGCAGAAAGCGATGTTCGGGCGTCCGCGTGAATCGAATCGCAGGTAAGGGGCAAAACCCGCTCCCTTCGGGCCGTCACCCGCCTCATAACCTGCCGAATTCCCAGTTACAAACTGTTTGACCCATGTGCCGTTCGCATCGCGCTTGAAATAATGCAACTGATTGTATTGCGACGAACCGGTCGAAGCCCGGTCATTGAACCAGCTCGCAATGGCTGCTTGATCGTCTGGCGCAATCGCAATGCTCGCTCCCGCGCCGACATCGCCGGAATCATCGCTGGTGCTAGAGACTTTTTGTGTGAACCAGTTCCCGCCTTTATCGGACGCGTAATGCAGTTCGCTGTAAGGGCGCGCGTGTCCATCGTATGCAGGCATGGCAAACTGTGGACAAAACGTGAGATGGGCATTGTTCTGTGAATCGATCGCCATCGAAAACCAGCGTGGCGCATAAGATTGACCCAGAAAGCCTCGCGGGTTTCCCCAAATGGTTGTGACCTGCCGCCATTGCCATGAACCGGTTTTGTTTGAACCGTAGTTAAGCGCCGGGGATGTGCTCGAACCGACGATAGCAATATGCAATTTGTCATTCGGCCCAATCGCTGCGGTAAATAAACTAAATGATGAGCCAATCCCGCTGAGAGAGATTGCGGCGTCCTCGGCGAAACTACCGCTCGTTTGCTGGACGTGATGCGCGACGCTCGAACCGTTCAGTCGCAAGACGTGTGCCCGCGATTGCGAATCGAAAAGCAACGCCGCGTGCGGTTGAAAACGATACTCTTCCCTTCCACCCGCCGCATAGTTTGCGCCGTACCGCCCGATGATTTGCTCAGACCAAGTGCCACTATTGCGTTCGCGATAAATTAAATCCTGTCCGCGCCACGCAATAAACCCGAGCTTGCCGTTGGGCGCGAATTGCAAAGTGTTAAAACCTTCGCCCGCGATAAACACAGAATTGTTAAGTTGTGACAGATCGCCCGAAGGTAATGGTGTCGGAGTCGGCGCAGGTGTTGACCCCAGGGAACGAACCCGATAAAAACGGCGCGAGTAATCATGAGAATACCAATCGGTCACCGTGATATTTTCCACGCCCGCTGCATTGGTTTGCAGCGGAGTCCAGGTCTGCAAATTTGAACTCGTTTCAACGACCGTGAGATCGGTGGAAGCCGTAACCGTGAATTGGAACGGTTTTGCCGCCGAGACGGTTTTGGCCACTGGTGAAAGGGTTTGGCCGTGCGTTAAGGTGGTGAGAAAGAATAGAATTCCGCATGAGAGAAAAAAGGTTTGATACATGAGCATTTATAATGATTAACGACTAGGTGTTTCCTCCTATTTAAAACAGGGGGTTAAAGTCCCTCAAAAATGACCATCGTCAAATGATTTTTACGAAAAAGAACGATTTTTTATTTGTCACGAATATGAAGTTCACCAGTTTGTTCGCCGCCATAGTCCTCCTGACGAGTTGCGCCACTCAACTTCCCTCCACCGCTTCGAAATATTTTCAGTGTGGCGAATCAGTCGTCATTATCGGCGAAAGCCCGGCGTTTCTCGCGGTTCCGCCCTTGCGGCATCAACCGATCAAGGTACGCAGCACGTATCGCGATAATCTTCCGCAGACGATTCGCTACGAAGCAGGCCGCGATTTCATCATTAATTACGAGCGCGGACAGATTCGCCGCACGGCACAATCACGCATCCCGGATTTTCGTACGAACATGTTATTTGGCGTTGAAGATTTTGATCACTCAAAATTTCCCGGTTTCGGCAACGGCAAGTTTTTCGTGTTCGTTGATTACGCAACGCGCGGCAAATTGGATTGGCCGAAGCAATCGTCACAAATCGAGTTCCTTTCCAAGACACGAGAGAAACTTCAGCGCGGCGACAGCGCCAAAATTATCGCGTTTGGCGATAGCATTACGGCGGGGGGCGAAGCCACCGAACCGAAACTCATCTTTTGGCAACGCTGGGCCGACGCGCTTCAGGAAAAATATCCCCGAGCGAAAATCGAAGCAATCAACGGCGCGACTGGCGGCGACCGAACGGGCGAAGGGCTGGCTCGTTTGGAGGAGAAAGTTCTCAATCAGAAACCCAACCTCGTCCTGATTGGCTTTGGCATGAACGACCACAACATGCCCGGGTTCGGCACGCCGCTGGAAACTTTCACCAACAACCTCGCGACGATGATTGACCGCATCCGCAAGGAAACCGGCGCGGAAATTATTCTCTACTCGACGTTCCCGCCAAATCCGAAATGG
>JBKJOA010000090.1:0-7553 GCA_046593365.1 Limisphaerales bacterium | reverse complement strand
ATCTATGAACCATCTGGATCATATCGCGACGGCTACCACTCACGGCATGATGAACGTTATCGCTATTATGATCGGAATGAGCGTTACGATGGTCGCCATCAATGGGACAATCCCAATTATCGTTGAATCATTTGCAGGCGGTGGTAAGGGCTGTCCTCAATGCGGCCAGCTAATCGTGCTTGAACTTGTGGAGGTGACCGAATGCACTCCATTCGGCGACGATTAGGTTGCCCTTCTTGTCCATGCAAGCGCCGTGGGGCGAGTTGCAAATGCCATCTTTCCACTGGTCTTGCGGCAGGCCGAAGTTGGCTCGTTGCGCTGCAATGGGGTTATCGCCAACTTGCGCCACAATATTGCCCTTCTTATCTAAAACGGTCACGCGACCTTGCAGCTCTGGAAAGATGGCGTAATCGCCCTGAATATGAACGGCGGCGGGCATGCGCAAGTCTTTCTGGATGACGCGAACGAAGTTGCCGTCGAGGTCCCAGTGTTCAACACGATTGTTGTTGCGGTTACAAACAATCAACAATGGTTTGCGACCACGCGTATCGAGCGCGATGCCATGACAGGTTTTAAACTTTCCTTCTTCTTCACCCGGTCCGCCAAAGGCTTTGACGAACTTGCGGTCTTTATCGAACTTAAGCACGTAGTTCGCCCCGTAACCGTCCGCGACAAAAATCGAACCATCCGGCGCAACGGTGACGGCGCAAGGGTTAAAGTTTTTTTCTTCCTTATAGATGCCGGCTTCTGTCGGATAATGAATGGACCATTCCTGTGTGCCGTCGAGTTTGATCTTGATGACCTCGTGTTGGGAGGGGCGTGCGCCGTAAATGTATTCCACACCTTTTTCTTTGCGCAGTTCCAAGCCGTGAATGTGACTTGGACCAAAGGCGCGCAGAAATTTGCCCGCCGGTGAAAAGACAACGATGCCGCGATCGGTGTCGGTCGTGACATAAATATTTCCCTTTTTGTCCAAGACCACACCGCCATGGCAAGGGCCGAGTTGCTTATTGTCGGGCTTTGCTTCAAAGAAATTCGGTGCGACGGCAAACTTCAGTTCGGCGGCAAAAGTCGTGGTGGAGACAAGTGTGAAAACGGCTAACAGGGTTTGTGTAATTCGATTCATTGCGTGGGTTGTAAGATGCGCGCTGAAAATTTGCAATCGCAGATTAATGATGTTTCTCACAGCCATTTCGTAAATCGCCTGCCACTCGCTGCTTGACCGAAACTTAATCAGGTCTAATGCTCGCACACAACCGCAGGGAACATTTATGAATACAAAAGGACTTCTCACTTTCTCGTTAATCGCGAATCTGGCTCTCGCTGGAACGGTCGTTTATCTCGTGAAAAACAAAGAAGCTGGCGATGCGCCATTTGTCGCGCAAGCCCCGAACAATTCGTTGTCAAAACCAAGGTCGATTACGAAATTACCAGCGGGTGTAAAAATTGTAGGGAAGATCGAAACGAATACTTCCGTGCCGCAGATCAATTGGCGGATGGTGGAGTCAGACGACTATCGCAAATACATCGAGAACCTGCGTTCGATTGGTTGTCCTGAAGAAACCATTCGCGACATCATCACGGCCGACGTGAACAAGTTATTTGATGCGCGTCGCAAGGAGTTGCGTGCAGCTTCGACGAACAAATTTGAATTTTGGAAAGCAGGCAACATGTTCGCGGGGATGATGGATGAGGAGAAGATCAAACAGAAACAGGAGTTGTCGAAGGAGAAGCGGGAATTGCTCAAGACGCTGCTCGGAGTAGAGCCGGAAGAAAAACCGGACATGGCCAGCCTGATGGGGCCGATGGAAGACATGCTCGATTTTCTCCCAGAAGGAAAACAGGCGAAGATGATTGAGCTGATGCAAAGCATGCAATCGAAAATGATGAAGTCGATGAAAGACGGTGTGGCGGATGCAGGGGACATGAAAGCAATGCAAAAGGTGCAAAAGGAAATGGAAACCGAAATGGCGAAAATTTTGACGCCGCAGGAATTTGAGGATTATCAACTGCGCTTGTCGCAAACGTCCATGATGATGCGCATGCAGTTGTCGAGCTTTGATCCTAATGAGAAGGAGTTTCGCGATATTTTTAAATTGCAGAAAGAATTCGATGACGAATACGGCGCGATGGGAATGTTCGGAATCAGCGATGACAAAGACAAAGCAACCAAAGCCAAGACAGAAATGCATGAGCAGGTGAAAACAATTTTAGGCACCGAGCGTTACGCCGATTACGAGCGCGCGCAGGATCATGCTTACCAGGGCATCGCGAAAGTGGCCCAACGGGAAGGATTGCCCAAGGAAGCGGGCATCAAAGTTTACGACATGAAAAAAGTTGCGGAGGAAGAGGCCAAGAAAGTGCGCGCCGACAATTTGCTTTCCGATGTACAACGCAAGGCCGCTCTCGAAGCCATTCGCGCTGAAACCGAGCGCAGCATGGGGGAGGTTCTGGGACAAAAAGCAATGGAGAGTTACCAAAAACAACCGGGCGCGTATTGGTTGCGCGGCATCAGCCCGAATCCAAAGACCGCGGCGAAATAAAGGACGTGCCCAATCAGGGCAATGGCAAGAGCGGTTGAATTCTAAAATAGCTCGGATGTCGGGGTCAGAAATTCAATCGTCTGGATTGCATTTGTGCCGGAAGAGGATAGCCAAATAGTCCAACGGGAACGTCATGGCTTGCGCAACCGATAAAACTTCTGCGATCCGGTGGTCGTGTTGGTCACCACGTTATTCGTGCCGATCACCGTCGGCGGCGATGCGCCCACCCAATTCGTCGTCGCCAGGTTGGTGTTGGATTCGAGATTGAAGCCTGCGGGATTCGTCGGCCAGAGCAGACGAACCGCGTTGGCGAAAAGGAGCTCAATCGCTAGGCGCGTCTCGATGGTGGGTGCGGCAATCCGCGTCAGCACGATGTCGTTGCCATCGCCGCCTGCGTAACTAATCGTTAATTGGTTGGTGCCTGCATTGACAGTCGCGCCTTCGGGCAAACCGCTGAACGTGCCATTGATGGAGTCGCTGCCGTCGTTATTAAAGATGACGAACGGATAATTGGCAGAAAGGACTAAACCCGGGAAAACCTGTAGAACGGCGTTGGCAAGACTTACGTTGCCGGTGACGTTCAGTTGATCGTAACCGCTGCCCGGATTTGTGCCGTTCAACTCAACCGCGAAGGTGGTGGTGGAGTTCAGCGTGACATTGCTACAGTTCAGAACGCCAGGCCCGTTGACACCGGGTGTGAGCGTTTTTGGAAGAGAGCCGCTGACCGTGATCGTTCCCACCCTGCCTGTGCCTCCCAACGCATCGCCGAGGAAGACAATCGGGCTGCCCGGCTGAGAGCCGTTTACCAACAGCCCGCCCCCGCTGACGGTGGTCGTACCCGTGTAGGTGTTGCTGCCGTTGAGGGTCAGCGTATCGGAGGACACTTTGCTGAAACCGCCACTGCCCGAAATGCTTCCATTGACTGTCAGCGGAGCGCCAGGAAAAACGTAGATTATTGCATTCGAGGTGCTGAGCAGAATTGGGCCGTTCAGCGTTTTTGTCCCAGCACCGGCGCTGGTGAGTGATCCGCCGAAAACAAACGCCTCCGACGTGACAATTGTATTGAGCAGGGCGAGAGAAGCATCAGGCGAAACAGAAGTGTTTCCATTCGTGGTGCCGAGCGCGTTCTGGTGATAAACATTTAAACCGCCTTGGAGAACCTGCATCGGGCCGGAAAAGGTGTTGCTGGCGTAGAGAGAGAGAGAGCCGACGCCGGTTTTGATCAATCCACCCGCGCCGCTGATCACCGCTTGCACCTGCACCGAAGAACCAGCGTTAAACGTCAACTCCTTGCCATTCGTATCAATCGCTCCCGGCAGAAAAAAGCTATTGCCGCCAAGACTGATTGTGAAGGCCTGGTTGGAATTCAAGATAAGTGAATTGTTGATTCGTTGGTTGCTTCCGTTCGTCGCGACAATGCCGGCGTTCAACGCGATGGAATTGCCGCTGATATTATAAGCGCTGCCTGAGAGGTTAATCGAGTTGAACGTGGTGGCGGACGGGAAATCATTGTCGTTAAAAGTTTGCGGCGTTCCAGACGGAAAAACCAAGTCGTCGCCCGGATTGGGCGCGACGTCGCCCACCCAGTTCGTGGCAGTGGTCCAGTTGCTGTTCGCACCACCGCCGTCCCAAGTGCGGGTTGCGGCATGAACGACTGACGACAAGCAGCAAGACGAGGTGATCAGACCGGCCAAAGCTACAGTCAAAGCGAGTGTTTTCATGGGAGTGGCTAATTGAAAGTTATAGTTTTGTGATGACGGTGCCGATTGAATGAGACTCGCACGCTGCACGGAACATCGTTAATGAATTTAGTAACTGAGATTGGCGAAAGGATCGGTCGTGCTCGTGCCGGTGGTGTTGGTGGAGCCGTTGATTTGCGTGGGATTTGTGCCGGGCAAAACGATCAGACCCATGCGATTGCCCACGGCGATGGAGTAATTGTTGGCGGTGTTGCCGGAAGCGCGGCAGCCGATGATGAGATTGCCCGCTGCGGCGAAACTAAAGCCCGTGCCGTTGTTCAGCGATTCGCAATGCTCAATCACGTTGCCGATATTGCTGGCACCAGCGATGAAGACGATACCACTTCCTCCAACATTGTCACACGTCCGGCAATGGCGGACGATGTTTCCGACCGCGCCCGCCGTGCCAAACGCCTGGAAAAAAATTCCGATGCCGCACTCAGTCACGGTGAGATGCTCCAGCACGCAATTCCGCGGTCCGAGCAGGATAATACCTTGGCCGGGGAAACCAGCAATCACTCCATTCCGAACTGTCACATTCCGCGCCGGGATGCTGCCAGCCGGTATCTGAATGCGGAACCCCGAGACAATATTGGCGGACGTCTGTCGGATCGTGAAGCCGCAGAGATCCACGGTGACGTCGTTGGCAATGATGAGGATGGCGTCACTCACGAAATTCTGCACAAATGATTTTGTGAGGTAGTAAGATCCGCCCTGCGTGATCGCGATGGGCAGGTTGGTGATGGCGATGCGCGGCTCCACTTGGTCGAGGGTCTTGAACAGCGGCGCGGGCGCGCCGGACGGAGTGAGATTACCTTGGGCGAAGCCATTGCAAGCAAAACTAAACAGAACCGAGATGATGAGGCGATGTATGGTTTTCATGATGTGAAGTTTTTTGGGTTAGATTAAGTGAGTTTATGGATGATAAATGCTATGGAGTCAATGGACGGAAAGCGCGGATGCGGAAGAAATATTTTCCGCCAAAGACATCAAATCCCACGTTATCGGCTCCGAGATTTGAGAAAACAAAGTAATCCGTAAACGGCGAGGCAGGATCAAGCGCGGGTCTATATTGAATGGCGTAAGCGCGCGTGGGCTTGCTGAGCCATTGCAGGGTGTTGTAAGTGGGCGTCGGATTTCCATGCGTGTAGGAAGTTATTCTCAAGCTGTCGGCGGCGTTATTGGGACCAGTGCCGGCCAAATATTCCTGCAAGCTGTTCATGCCATCGCCGTCGCTGTCGGCGGTAGGATCGGTGCCCAAGGAACCAAAGTTGAGGATTTCCCACGCGTCGGGTAAACCGTTGGTGTTGGAATCCGCCCCGCGCAGAATGTGGGTGGTCTGCACAAACGCCACTGAATTGCTCAAGCTGATCCAGCCACAGTTCGCCGAGTAAATGGAGCCAGTGAGTTTCCCGTTGCTCAAGTCCACTTTGGCCGCGCCGTTGTTTTCAAAATTAACCCAGCCGATGTTCGCGCCGTAGGCAAAGCCGCGCAGGTTGCCCACGCCGTCATGGTTTACGCCATAATCAGTGGCGGAGTTGTTCTGGTATTGGATGCCGTTGGTGGGCGCATTGCTGCCGAGATGAATCCAGCCGATATTTGCCGCGTAGATGTAACCGGAGCAAACGTATTCGCCGATGACCGCGCCGTTATTGGTATCGCCGCGCCAATCCATCCATCCGAAGTTCGCGCCGTAGGAGAATTGGTTGGTGGCGTTAATGGTGGTGACGGCCCAGCCGGAGGAGAGCGAGCCGAGAAGCAGTAGCCCGGTCAAAAATATTTTCATAGTCGTGTCACTTAAGTTGCGGTTTTGGTCAAATGATTAAAACGAGATGTTCGCCCAAGGATCGGGTGCCGACGCCCGCGCCACCGGTGCTTCCAAAAATGGCGACACTGTTGAGGGCGGCAACAATGACGCCGACCGAACCAGTCAGGTTTGTGGTCAGATAATACGAGCCAGCGTTGGTGATGGCGAACGGCAGCGACGAGATCGGCGTGCGCGGCTCGATTTGCGCCAGCGTCATCATCGTCGGCGCAGGCGCGCCGGGCGGGGTGAGGCCGCCTTGGGCGGAAACTACGCAAGTCGAAAATAAAAAGGACACGGAGACACCAACCCAGATAGCTATGGTTTTCATAAAGCAAACGAACGAAGGAGATTATTAAGCAGGGTTAACCAGTTCAAACGCTCTCGTCAATTGGATAAATTACAACAAGTCTTTGCCGCTGAAATAAATTTTTTTGGAAACAGTGTTCATGTGTTCTACGAGTGAGGTGTCCAATTCTTCCCGTTGAATTTTCTTTCGCTGTAGGAGAATCCGGTTTTCAATTTTTCGATGTCGCGTGATTACATTTTGCAGCCATTCAGTTCGCCCATCGAACTGCAAATTGATTACGCGAAAGAACTCAACACCCAGCAACACGCTGCCGTCACTGCGCTGCCCGGCCCGGCTTTGGTCATCGCTGGCGCGGGTTCAGGAAAAACTCGCACGCTGACCTATCGCGTCGCTTATCTGATCGAGCAGGGAATTCCGCCCGACAAAATTCTTCTGCTTACTTTCACGAATAAAGCCGCGAAGGAAATGATGCGGCGCGTTGCGGATTTGCTCGGCAGCGAACTTTCCACGCTCTGGGGCGGGACGTTTCATTCCATCGGCGCGCGGACGTTGCGGCGTCACGCCAGTCTCCTCGGCTATCAGCAGGATTTCAATATCATGGATCGCGAGGACGCGAAGGATTTGCTCAACGCCTGTATCGCGGACGCGGAAATTGATGTGAAGGCGACGCGTTTTCCAAAAGCCGAAGTGTTGGGCGATATTTTTTCCATGTCGCTCAACACCGAGAAAACCATCGAGGAAATTTTGGCCGAGCAATACGATTATTTCGCCGAACTAGCGCCGCAGGTTGAAAATATCCGGCAACGTTACGTCGCACGAAAACGTTCCACCAACGCGATGGATTTCGACGACCTGCTCGCTCTCTGGTTGAAGTTGCTCCAGGACAACGAAGAAGTGCGCGAACATTATCAGCGCCGTTTCCAATTTATCCTCGTCGATGAATATCAGGACACGAATAAGCTTCAAAGCGACTTGATTGATTTGCTCGGCGCGCGGCACAAGAACGTCATGGTTGTCGGCGACGATTCGCAAAGCATCTACTCGTGGCGCGGCGCGAATTTCAGAAACATCCTCGAATTTCCAAAACGTTATCCCGGCGCGCAGGTTTACAAAATCGAAGTCAATTATCGCAGCACGCCGGAGATTTTATCCGTGGC
>JBKJOA010000039.1:0-5236 GCA_046593365.1 Limisphaerales bacterium | reverse complement strand
TCGTATTCGTCGTTATATTGCCGAGGTAGTTAGTTGGAAAACTCGTTGAACTGGATGCCGCCGTGTTTGTGGTGATTACAGCGTACCGGTTTGTTGCAACACTTCCTACATAGGCATCTGAAGAGGGATAGTTCGTACTGATAGAGACAACCGTGTTCGTTATGACGCCAACCTCGTTCGTCGGGTAATAGAGGGTCGTTAAATTTCCCCCTACTGGAACAATAACCACGTTCGTAATCTTGCCTCCCGTGGGAGTAACGAATCCGGTAGTAAAAGGTACCAGAACATCCCTGATAGCTACGTTCATGTCATCACTGCTCCGACCAGGCTGGATCCCTTTATTCCCGCCGGCAACCCATGCCAAATCTCCAACCGTTCCGTTCGCCCCGATGGAGGCCAGGCCACCTGGACCAGTGGACACTTTCCCGCGGATGTCAGCATTGCCAATGTTCAACGAATCAAACAGTTTTGAGTTTGTCGCTATGTCGCCATTACTTTTACGCTTGTTGACATCATAACGACCATTAGTGCTGTAAGCGGGGTCGCGCGGATCAAAGCTGTCCGTAGAAATAAAATTTCCATGAAGATCGATTCCTTTTTTGACGAGCATCCCCTTAACAAAAATACCATCCGTCCCAGTCGTGACGCGAACTTTTCGTCCAACGTAGGCACTTGCAGCGACGGTTTGATTCGATTGGATTCCAATTGCGGCAAACATGGTTTGCGGCGCAAGCGAAGAGAGTGGTGCGGGCACATAACCTTCAGAGACAATGGCCGGATTATTGGTGGTATAGGATCCTGTGGTCACAATTATCACTTTGTACCAAGTTGTCCCGTTCGTCCGGGTCAATTCATATCCGTCAGCGACTGCAGTCCATCCATCGGCAACCCAATTAGGGACGGTTTGGGTAATGTCGCTGCCTAGACAATTCTTATTAAGATGCACGATAGCTTCTTCAATCCCCGCTTCCACGATTGGAATAGAGGCGTTCCACGTCTGTGAACGCACAACCGACTTGTTCTGCGCGCCAGCCAACGACAGATAGCTTGCCAATGCGATGCCTATAACCCCAATGATCACCATCGTGATCATGAGAACGCTGCCTGATTCTTTTTTCTGGAGGAATTTCGCTTTCATAATGTTTATTGGTTTCGAATAACAATTTTCGCAGTCTGAATACTTTCTGTGTTGATGAGAACGGTGGGGAGTAGCTTTCGCGAGCAAACCCAACTCACCTGGACGAGTTTGCAGGTAGTGAAGTCGTTGTTCGCCACTGGAAATTGGTCGTAAGTCCCGCCAATGAGGTTTCTTTGATAAATGGAAAAGGTAAGAGCATCGCAGTCTCGCAATAGTGTTTTATCTTCCCCATTTTTTGTCCGCACTAAAGTTTTTGCAACTGAATTGAAAGTGAATATTAGCGGAGTGCCGTCGGAATCTGTGAAAGTTACTTTATTAGTGGTGAACCCACTCAAACCGTTCACCTGGCGGATATCCCGGGTCATAGTATCAAGAGCATTGCGGCTGGCGTTGTCCAGATCAGCGTAGTTGGCTATCGCGGCAAAACTTCGGCTGCTCCACAGCAGCACAGAGCCAACCACTGCCAGTATGACCAAGCCTACGGTCAAGCCGACCATCAACTCGACCAGAGACATTCCTCTTTGCCTTTTCGCAGAGAGATTAGTAAATGTAAGCTTGCAGTCCATTACGCGCGATTAGGGTATTCATTTGCCGACTTCTCAGCACTCCACCGGAAGTCCACTGAATCTGAATATCGACTTGTTTTAAATCGTTACTATACGACGCGTTGATGGCGGCGGGACTGATCGTAACCTGTCCGGCATAAACCAGACCAGATTGGTTCGTGCCAAAGGCGTAATAGGGTGCGGTAAAGGTTGATGGAATGAAGTTGGTCTGCTCTATTTGGTCAAAAGTGTAGAGGCGAATTGTTTCGAGTTTCTCAACCATGACTTGAGTAGCACGCAGGTTTTCACGAGCCACTTGGATCACCGAAAATCCAGCAGACAAGCCAGCATACAATGAGAGCAGGACTATTCCACAAACAACCATTGCAGCCAATACCTCCAGGAGAGAGAAGGCACCTCGGGTTGTTAGGTTGATTTTCATGGCAATAAAATTTTTACGAACTTTCGCAAAATAAGTTAAGCAAGTCGGCTGCCATGTTGCTCAACCTGTTACTGTTCTGAAGCAAAGAAGATGCGCTGACGTTATAGTCGCTTACTCAACTCGGCCTGGCTTTTTGAGTAAATCTCATTATGGAGGGAATTGCCGTGAGAATCCATGGTTACCACAACCGGGAACTGTTCTACCTCCAACTCCCAAATTGCTTCCGGCGACCCGAATTTCTCCAGTAAATAGACATTTCGTACTCGTTTAATACATTGCGCAAGAACCTGCGCAGCACCACCTATCGCGTGAAAATAGACACATCCGCACTCTTCACACGCGGCTAAAGTTCGGTTCCCCATGCCGCCCTTGCCGATGACGCCTCGCAAGCCAAACTGCTTGATAATTTTTCCCTGGTAAGGCTCTTCGCGAATGGAAGTGGTTGGACCCGCAGCAGTTACCTTCCAGTTCCCTTGTTCGTCCTTCAAAACCACTGGGCCGCAATGATATACAATTCCGTTCTGGAAATTCACTTCTTTTGGTAACTCCCCTCCCTCATACAAGTACTTGTGAACCGCATCCCGCCCGGTAAACAATATCCCCGACAACTCCACGGCGTCGCCCACTTTCAATGCCGCGATTTTCTCAAAAGTGAAAGGAGCGCTTAGTTGGATCATAAATCAATACAACCAATGTTTTATTTTCCCATCCGCTGCAATTTCCACGCCTTGTCGCCGAAATGCCCAGCACATGTAGCTTACGCTAACGAAAAAGGAAGCCGGCAGCCGATTCGCCACGCCGATTTTTGCCCCAAGCAAGGTCGTCTTGCCGCCAAAACCCATGGGGCCAATCCCGAGTGCGTTTGCAGTCTTGACAATGTCCTGCTCAAGCGTGTCCAACTCCGGATTTGGGTTTCGATCAGGAATTTTGCGCAGGAATTGTTGCTTGGAAAACTCGTAGCCGGACGCGCGATCTCCTCCAATGCAGACGCCTAATATCCCAGGCCCGCACCCTTTGCCTTGAGCTTGCAAAATAGCATCTAAAATGACTCTGCGGCAGCCGTCCAGGTCGCGATTGGCTTTGAGTTGCTCGTTCGGCAAGGAATATTGCGCGCCGACATTTTCGCAGCCGCCACCCTTGAGGACCAAACAGACGCTCGTTTCAACTGAGCGATGCTGATGAAAATGGATATTCGGAGATCCCGGCCCCAGATTTGTTCCATCGTTCTTTCCGGTAAGCGAATCAACGGAGTTCTGCCGCAAATAACCCTTTTTGGTGGAAAGCTGAACGGCTTCCCTCGCCGCCTCTTCAAACGCGATCTGATCGAATCCGACCGGACACTCCACGTAAAAAATGATGCTCCCGGTATCCTGGCAAATCGGCTGCGATTTTTGTTTCGCCAATTCAATATTGCGCTCAATTATTTTCATCGCCGACTCCGCAATCGTCCCTTTTTTTTCGTTTTCCAGCGATTGAACGATCGCTTCGTGCACGTCGTCCGGAATCTCGGCGGAGGTTCGTCGAATCAACTCAATCAATGAATCCTGCAATACGCTCATACTCTGGACGGCAGGGTAAGGTTTGGAAAAACCAGTGTCAACGAACCGCTCTTTCCAAGCAAAACCCAATGAAAGCCAGATTTTTCTAAGAGCCTGTTTGAAAACCCCGGTTTGGAGTTCCGCCTTCAGACGGCAGCGCGGAGACCGCCTGAAGGCGGAACTCCGAACGCCACCGGCTTGAAGCCCAAATGAGTTTTCAAACAGGCTCTAAGTTCCAAAATGGATTTTAAAATCTGCACCCACGGAACAGGCCGCGAAACTAAATTTGAACTTTGAACTTCGAGCCTGCCAATTTACTCTCGCGCGATGACTGATCGTTCCTCAACCAAGCTGGCTATTTGGCCGTTTTTGCTTTGCGACATTATTTTTCTCGGCCTGGCTTGCTTGATTTTTTCCGTCGGACATCGCCCACTTACGTTTTGGGAAGCGGTGATTCTTGCCCTTTGCGTCGGAGCTGGAGCCTGGAGTTTTTTGACCCCTTTCCTGCGCCGAAACACTGCCGCAATCCGACTTGCGGAATCGGAATCGTTGGCTGCCACCGTTACGCAAATCAAGAACCTGGAGCAAGTCGCCGCGCAGATCAGCAGTGCCACCCATCACCTCAAAACCGCGCAGGACCAATCCACACAAACCGTGGCTGCTGCTTCTGGGATCGCCGACAAAATTAGCGAAGAAAGCCGCGCGTTCCATGACTTCATTCAAAAGGCCAACGACACTGAAAAAAATCATCTTCGCCTTGAAGTGGAGAAATTACGCCGCGCGGAAGGCGATTGGCTGCAAATCATGGTGCATGTTTTGGATCACATTTTTGCGCTCCACCAAGCGGCCGTGCGATCCGGAAAACCAGCTTTGATCGATCAAATTGCAAATTTTCAAAAGGTCTGCCGCGACACGGCGCGTCGCATCGGGCTGGTTTGCCATTCTCCTGAAGCGCGACAACTCTTCGACGATAAACTTCACCAGATTTTGGACGGCGAATCTCCACCGGAAAACGGCACCTCTATTTTGGAAACGGTCGGAACGGGCTATTCTTATCAAGGGCGTGTCATTCGTCGCGCCATGGTGCGACTGTCCGAAGCTCAAACCGCTCCAGAAGAAATCAGTGCGCCCGAAGCCGAAGTTGCAACACCCGGACCAGCCAGCGTTCAAACACCCGGACCGTCGAGCGTTGAAGAACCACTGGTGGAGGAAACGCCGGAAGAAGTCCGGCAAAAATCGCTGTTTTAGTGCCTGTTTGAACCCCAACTCCGAAGTTGAAACGTCACATGAGAACGAAGATGGGGGGCGCACTCCTCTGGCGTGTGGTTTTCGGCGTCGCGCCGAAAACTTCGTTCCACATTATTTTTCTCGGAAACACCGGAAAGTTAGTTTGACGAAAGTTCGCACGCGACGCCCGAACTCGCACGCGGGACGCGCGCGCTCCCGTTTCAACTTCGGACTTCAGGTTGAAAACTCATTTGGGCTTCAACCCGGCGGCGTTCGGAGTTCCGCCTTCAGGCGGTTTCCGCGCTCTGCCGCCTGAAGGCGGAACTCCAAACCGGGGTTTTCAAAC
>JBKJOA010000430.1:0-3850 GCA_046593365.1 Limisphaerales bacterium | reverse complement strand
TTGCTGAGCATTGACACGGTGCGGATGCACATCAAAAGCATCTACGGCAAGCTCCATGTCCATTCGCGGGGCGAAGCGGTGGCGAAATATCTTCGGAAGTAAAGGGAGTGCGGGCTTGCCTCAGGTCGGCCACCACCCGCATTGATTGGTCAAGAAAGTGAAAAAACAAGATCATGCCGTTTTACCTAATGTGCGAGACACACATCTTCATGCCATTGTAAAATGTCTGCAAGCGCGTAACCTAGCGGGACAATTTATGGTTTTAAGAAGATATCTCGTCTTGGCGAACCTGCTTGCCCTTGCCTTGTGTCTGTTTATTCAACCCGCCCGCGCCGTGATTCGCGACGGCGGCATTGATCCCGCCAATCTTGGCAAGGGCGACTGGGTTTATTACTTGAGCGCCTTGACTTCGGGAATGGGAGGCAATGTTCCCTCAGTGACGAATATAGCCAGTTTCATGGCCTATGAAAAAAGCCAAGGTATCCGGTACATTATTGTCAAAGCCGCCTCTGGCTCGGTACTCTACCCGAGTGACGCTTCTCCGCAGTTTACCACTTCGCTGGTCAATGCGGCCCACGCAGCGGGGCTTTTGATTTTCGGCTACAATCGCTCGGGGCAGGGTGGGGTTGATGTGGCGGGAGAGGTCGCCGTAGCAGATTTCGTGTTCAACCAAGGCGCGGATGGATTTGTTTGGGACGCGGAATCGGAATGGGAGGTTTCAGCCGTGCCCGATAATCTCAACCTGGCCTGGCAGATTTGCAGCCAGACTCGCTCCAACTGGCCGAACAAGTTTCTCGCGCACGCGCCGTTTGACATTATCAGTTATCATTCGTCCTTTCCCTACAAGGAATTTGGTTACTGGAGCGACGCGGTTATGCCGCAGATTTATCATTTCAACCGCACTAACATCAAAAGCCGTCCCTCTGGCAACATCAACTGGGCCGATGCCAATTGGAAAAGCTGGCAGGATGGGTTGGTGGGCCAGTCCAGCGTCATCAATGGCCAGACGATTTATTGGACCAACTCCATCAAACCACTCGCGCCCGTCAATCACGTCTATGGACCCAATCCGCCCAATTCCGGTGTTAGTGAAATTCCCCCATCGCATGTGATGGAGTTCGTGGATTTGCTGAGTTGCGATCCCAACACCGTCACTGCGGGTGGTTACAAGGGCGCGAGCTTCTGGCGCGCCGACCTGCACGGCAGCGCACAATGGGTCAACATCAAGGCCGCTACTATTGGCAATTTTCCGGGCATCGTGAACAACATCGTTATTGACAGCCCGAACGCGGCCAGCGTCGGCGCGTGGAATTCTGTCCAGACATTTTCCAACGCGACATTTTACGGCGATGGCAGCGGGACGGATACGAACTCGTTCGGAACGAATTATCTGACCAAGGGCCAAGGCGCCGGTGCCGCCTACATGCAGTTCACCCCAAATATCATCACGCCTGGCGACTACGATGTATATCAATGGCATCCCACCGTGGTCGCCGCTTCCGCGGGGGTGCCGCATGTTATTGCCTACAACGGGGGGACCGCGACGGTTTATGCCAACCAACAAATCAACCCGGGCATGTGGACTTTACTTGGCCGTTTTAACTTCGCTGCCGGCACTGCGGGCAACATCCGCGTGTTGGACAACTTTGCCGAAACAGGTGCCGTGGCCATTGTGGATGCCATCAAGTTCGTCTTCGCGGTCGTGGCGCCACCGCTCCCGGCGGCACCAAGTGGTTTGACGGCCACAACTGCGAGCAGTTCGCAACTCAATCTGAGTTGGACGGACAACACAACCAACGAGACATCATTTGTAGTGGCGCGCGGCACAATTTCCGGCGGGCCTTACACGGATATCGCCACGGTCGCCGCAAATTCGACCAGCTACGCCAATACCGGTCTGACGCCAAACACCACCTACTTCTATGTCGCGCGCGCGACTGCAATTGAGGGATCGTCCACCAATTCCGCCCAAGCGGGCGCGACCACTTCGTCCGGCCCGGCCACGGACATCATCCTTGATAACACGGACGCGGAGGTGACGTTCGGTGGTGCCTGGCAGACGGGCATCATGTCGGGGGACAAATATTTGGGAGATTATCGTTTCGCCAGCACGGCGGCGGGCGGAACCTTGACGGCGACATATCGTCCCGACATCGGCACGACCGGTTCTTACGACATTTACATCTGGTATCCACGGGGCAGCAACCACGCGACGAACGCACCATGGACGATATTTTATGACGGAGGCAGCACTAACGTCGCTGTAAATCAATCCTTGAATGGTGGCGGTTGGCGATTGATCGCAGGGGCACTTCCGTTCCAAGCCGGAACAAATGGCTATGTCAGTCTTTCCAACGACACGGGGTATTCCGGCAAAGTCGTTTTGGCTGACGGGGTGCGATTCTCGTTCTTGGTACCAATTAACACCTCTCCTGGCATCACCGCGCAACCCCTGAGCCGGACTGTGCGCGTTGGCTCGAATGTTACTTTCACCGTCACTCCCACCGGTTCGCCGTCTCCGTCGTATCAGTGGCGTTTCAATGGCACGAACCTTTCCGGCGCGAACGCCAGCAGCTACACGCGCAATAGCGCGCAAGCCTACGATGCGGGCAATTATTCTGTCGTGGTCACGAACGCTGCCGGTGGCGTGACCAGTTCCAACGCGGTACTCACAGTGAACCCTTGGTTACCTGTCCAGTTCCAATCGGTTACGCGCCTGAACGATGGCCGCGTGCAGTTGGTCATCACTGGAAATTCAAACGCCACGCTATGGGTTGACCACGCCCCAAGTTTGCCGCCGATCTGGCTTGAATTGACCAATCTTTTTAACCCCAGTGGCACGGTGACCGTTACCAACGACGGTTTGACCAACGGTAACCGACGATTCTACCGCGCACGGCAATGACGAAGGTTTTCACTTCACAACTGTCGATCCAACGAACGCAGTTAAATCGCCGTCGGGATTTGGTCGCGGGGTGAACGGTGTCTGCCGCCAGATCTGCAATCGTTCGCTCGACTTTCAAAATGCGGTCATAATCCCGGGCATTAAGGTTGCGGTCCGTCATCGTGTTTTAGCATTTCTATCGTTGTGTAGTTTGTTGCCCATACGCCATTGCGGGTGGCCTTGGGCTTGACCGCGAAATGCTTCGTTGCCCTTGCTTGCTTGCATCTGGAAAATGACCTACGGTTTTTTTATGAAACTTTGGCTGGTCTTTTTTCTTTCCATTATCGGAATGATTCCCGGCGCGCCGTCCTTGTGTGCGGAGGAATCGGTGGCAAAAAAAGTTTATGTGCTTCCCATTCGCGAAAAGATCATGCCGCCGCTGGTTTATCTCGTTCGCCGCGGAGTGAAGGAAGCGATGGCGGCCAACGCCGACGTGCTCATTATTGACATGGATACTGATGGCGGACGCGTGGATGTCACGGAGGAAATCATCGAAATTCTCAACCAATTCAAAGGTAAGACTGTCACCTTCGTAAACCGAAAAGCGTTTTCTGCCGGCGCATATATTTCATTTGCGACGCAGAAAATTTACATGGCTCCGCAAAGTGTGATTGGCGCGGCGGCTCCAGTGATCCTTTCGCCCGGTGGCGGCGGGATTGAATCGATGCCAGACACAGTCGAAGCGAAAATGAGTTCAGCCGTCAGCGCTCGAATTCGCGCCAACGCACAAAAAAACGGACACAATGTCGAGGTGGCGGATGCGATGGTGAAAAAAACCAAAGAACTGAAGATCGACGGCAAAGTGCTGAACGAAAAAGGACAAATTCTCACGTTAACAGATCAGGAAGCGAAAGAAGAATACGGCACGCCACTCAAACCGTTGCTTTCTAGCGGCACGGTGGAATC
>JBKJOA010000426.1:0-2588 GCA_046593365.1 Limisphaerales bacterium | reverse complement strand
CCTTGCATTGTTAGTAATTGACCTTATTTTCGATTTCGCCCGAACGCCGCGTGTGTGGATGTTCATTGAGGCTGAGAAACGAGAAGTTAACAAATAACCTAACCTTTAACCTCTGTTGCCCTGCAACGCGGTCGTTAGGCACGGAGTCTTCAAGCGCTCGCGCCAAGCTCCTCTCGCAAATCACGCAGTTAGTTGTCCGTTACATTTATTATGCTCACAATGGAAGAAGCCATGAAACAAGTGCCTATGCGCTTTGTTGCTGGCGAAATCGTCAAGGGAACCATCATCGAAGTCCGGCCCAAAGAAGTCCTTATCGATATCGGTTATAAGTCAGAAGGTGTCGTCGGCGGAAATGAATTCGTCGATATCAAAGCGGTCAAAGTCGGCGACGTCATCGACGTCCTCATCGAAAAGTTGGAAGACAAGGACGGCATGGTTATCCTCTCCAAGGAAAAAGCCGAATTCAAACAAAACTGGGATAACATCCTTAGCATCGCCAACGAAGGCGCGACCATCAAAGGCAAAGTCAAAGCCGCAGTCAAAGGCGGGCTCATCGTCAACATCGGCGTCGAAGCATTTTTGCCTGCCTCGCAAATCGACATTATTCCGCCGAAAAATTTGGCGCAATTTATTGGCAATACCTACGATTTCAAAGTCGTCAAAATTAATCAGGAACGGCAGAACATCGTTCTTTCGCGCCGCGAATTGATCGAAGCTGAGCGCGACGACAAGCGCAACAAGCTGCTCTCTGACATGACTCCGGGCGACATTCGAAAGGGCACAGTCAAGAATATCACCGACTTCGGTGCGTTCATCGACCTCAACGGTCTCGACGGCTTGCTCCACATCACCGATATGAGTTGGGGACGCATCGGTCATCCTTCGGAAATATTAAAAGTCGGCCAGGACATCGACGTCGTGGTTCTCGACATCAACAAAGAAAAAGGACGCGTCAGCCTCGGCCTCAAGCAAAAGCTCACCAACCCTTGGCAAGAGATCGAATCCAAATACACCGTCGGCACGAAGGTCAAAGGCAAGGTTGTCAACCTCGTTCCCTATGGCGCATTCGTGGAACTCGAACCCGGCGTGGAAGGTCTCATTCACGTCACGGAATTGTCCTGGACCAAACGCATCGCGAAACCTTCCGACATCCTCACGCAGGGCCAGGAACTCGAAGCCGTCGTTCTCGGCATCAACCGTGACGAGCAGAAAATCTCCCTCGGTATTCGCCAGCTCGAAACCAATCCTTGGGACAAAGCCATGGAGAAATATCCTCCCGGCACCAAGGTCAAAGGCAAGATTCGCAACCTCACCAGCTACGGCGCATTCATCGAACTCGAAGAGGGCCTCGACGGCATGATCCACGTCTCGGACATTTCCTGGACGCGCAAAATCAATCATCCATCCGAAGTCTTCAAGAAAGGCGACGAAGCCGAAGCGGTTGTTCTGGAAATCGACAAGGCGAACCAGCGTATTGCGTGCGGCGTCAAACAACTCAGCACCGATCCTTGGGACAACATCGATAAATTCTACAAAGTCGGCGATCTCGTCACCGGCAAAGTCACGAAACTCGCCAGCTTCGGCGCGTTCGTGGGATTGCAACACGACATCGATGGTCTCGTGCATATTTCCCAGATCACGGAAGATCACGTCGATAAAATCAAGAACGTGCTCAAGACCGACCAGGAAGTGACCGCGCGCGTCATCAAAATTGATCGCGCTGATCGCCGCATCGGTTTGTCGATCAAAGCCGCGAGCTATTCGGACGAACAGTTGAAGGAAGAGCAGAAGATGCTCGATTCACTGAAACCTGGCGAAGACCTCGTTGCCCTGCAACACGCCTTCGACGCCGCAGACGACATCGTCAAAGACGACAAAGAGTAATCAGGAGACAGAATTCAGAAATCCGAATGGGCGGACTGGAAACAGTCCGCTCATTTTTGCGTAATGGGTTCAGTTGTGGTCGGTGCTGACAGGAGGAGTGCAGGGACGTTTTGCAGAAGTGATTCTTTTGGATGAGTTTTCGATATTGCGAAAAACCCAAGAAATTCTGCGCAATCGGCGTCGGCGAATCCATCCCTTTTTCAAGAAAGGATTCCAGTCTGGGTGTCGCTCGTGCCGCTCGAAAGCGCACTTTTCTAGAATCGTGTGCAATTGATCTAAGAGCAGTTGAGGAGACATGTTGGCTAGGACAAACAGCGCAACGATCCAAGCAAAACCAAAAAACAATCCAAGCCCTTTGCCTTGCAGAAAGTAAAAACCAACCCCTCCGGCTGAAAACCAGCATAAAAATATGATCAGAGAGCGATCCAGTAAATCGTGATAACGAGCCTCGGCAGCGACGTAGCATCCTTCCACAGAAGCGTCGTCTGCAAGTTGAACCCAATTCGTGACTATGCCACAGGCATCTTGTTGACGTTCGGCAATGTATACAGGTCCGAGTCCGCAATCAGCACGAGAATATGAAATAATGCTGGCAACCTGCCCCAACAAGGCGCTGGCATTTATCGAGAATGTATTTGAATATGGAGTGTCCATTAAGTTTTCGGGTAGACCAACACACGCTTAGATTTTTGGTAATAACCACA
>JBKJOA010000381.1:0-5530 GCA_046593365.1 Limisphaerales bacterium | reverse complement strand
GCCAGATCGCGGGTGAGTTTTTCCAACCAGATCTTCGCTTCGGCTTCATCTTTTGGCCGTGGGCCGCTGCGCACGATGTCCACGACTGTGAAAGCACTGCTCGTTTTGGCGAGTTCAGTCAAAACTTTTTCGGCCGTTGGAACGGAGCTGTGCGGAAAGCCAACGGTAACGGTGACCGCCAAAACTTTCTTGGGAGATTTCGCGGCCATCGGGCAGCGGCAGGATAGGGCGGCCAGCAGACACGCGATGGAAACTAAACTAATCAATAAGTTTCGTGAGATTTTTTTCATAGCAAATGCATTGGACTGCCGTGGAGCATTTGTGATTCGTCGGGAGAATGCAATCTGGTTTTCGAGGGGCACCAACTGCGCCTCGAAGGAGAGACGTTTTGTGGGAAACACTCAATGCGCCCGCCCGCCGCAGGGGTTGCCCGCCAAATTTTTTCTCTTCCATCATTTGGTTGTGTGGCAGGTTCGATTCGTGATGCGCAAATATTGGCATGTTATCAACACGGGAATTCAGAACATGATGGTTTACCGCGTGAATTTTTTATTTCGCGCGGCGTTCGGAATTATCCCCTTGGTGGCGACGATTTTTCTTTGGCGAAAAATTTACGAAGGGAAAGAGATCGGTTCCAACGTGGCGGGTTACAGTCTGGCGGGGATGATTTCGTATTATTTACTCGTCACCATTGTTGACGCGCTCACGGCGGTGAACGAAGACGACTGGCAAATCGCCACCGACATCAAGGATGGAAACATCAGCCAGTTTCTGTTGAAGCCGATTGATTACCTCACCTATCGCTTCTGTTTATTTGTGGCGGGACGATTCATTTACGTGGCTGTGTCGCTGATTCCAGTGGGGCTTTTCATATACTACCTGCGAACGTATTTTATTGGCCCAGTCGATTTACTAACGTTTGGCCTGTTCCTGATTTCCGTTGTCCTGACGGCCTTGTTGCAATTCCTGATGTCTTTCACCATGGCGTTGCTTGCCTTTTGGGTGCTGGAGGTATCCACCTTTATTTTTATTTTATTTGCGTTGGAATACATTGCGGGCGGACACTTGTTTCCGCTGGATATCCTTCCTCCCACCATTAGCAAAGTGCTGAACTTTACTCCGTTTCCGTATCAGCTTTTTTTTCCGGTCAGCATTTATTTAGGGCGAACGTCCGGCACAGCGCTCTGGTGGGGTTTGATGATCCAAACTTTTTGGGTCGTAACATTTTATTTGGTCGCGCGCTTTGTCTGGAAGCGGGGGATAAAGAAGTATTCCGCCGTGGGGGGATGATTTATGAGCCAAGCGCCCAACAACGAGAAGCAAGAGCCAGCGGGAAAACTGCGCGTCGATTCCATGCCCGCTCTCGCCCCTCATCCCACGGCTCTCGAACAACTGAAGCGCTACTCAACCATCTACGGCGCGCTTTGGCGTAATTCCGTCGTGCGCGAAATGAGTTTCAAAAGCAATTTTCTCCTCTGGATTTTTGTCGAGCTGCTTTGGTTTGGGCTGCAACTGAGTTTCATTGGTGTGATTTATCTTCACACCGATCATATCGGCGACTGGACGAAGTGGCAGGTCGTATTGCTGATTGGCGCGAGCCATTTTATTCAACAAATTTTCCAGGCATTCTTCCTCGTTAATTGCACGCAACTCTCCGAACTCATTCGCACCGGCAAACTCGATTTCATGCTGTTGCTGCCGGTGAATACACGATTCTTAATCTCGCTGCGGCAGGTCGATCTTGGCGGATTTGTCAATGGACTGTCGGGCGTCGCGGTCATGGCTTACGCCGCAAAAGAACTTCATCTCGTTCCGGGTGTTGCGACCATAGTTGGTTTTCTACTGCTCTGCGTGGCGGGAATTTTGATTCATTACTCGCTCATGTTTCTGCTCGCTTCAATCAGTTTTTGGACGGTACGCGCGCAGGGAATCGTCTGGGGTTATTACAATTTATTTAACATTTCCCGAATGCCCGACTCCGCGTTCCAAGGATTTTTTAAAGCGTTTTTTACATTCGCCATCCCGATGCTCCTGGTGGCGAATGTTCCCGCAAAATTGATCGCACAAAAACTGCAATCGCCCTGGGAAATGGTGTTGCTCATTGCGACCGCATTGTTCTGCTTCACGCTTTCCGAACTGGGTTGGCGCTTCGCGATGCGACATTATACGAGCGCGAGTTCATAATTTTTTGCACCTGAAAGGAGCGGGCGCGAGAAAACTTCCCGGTTTAATTTCAAATCATAAATTGTTATCTCACTGGGAGACGCAGGCGCTACTCGATTCCACAATGGCCGAAATTCCCCGCTCTATTTTCCAAGCAAATGTTCAATCACCATTTGGTCAAGCGCTTGATAATCTCGCTCCGAAACAAGTTGCTTCGCCTTCGCTTCATCGAAGCTGCGGTTTTTTTCCACCAGTTTCAAAAAAGTGCGTCGGCTATTGTCCAGGTGCGCGAGCCAATGCTCCACCTTTGTGGTGCGAAATGGATGAACATCAAAGCAAACATATTCGCCTTTGCTGCCGTATTTGTTTCGCTCCAACACGCGGACCTGGGTGAACGCGCTGCGAAGATTTGTGCTTCCGAATGGTTTGTCCTGATCAAATTTCAATCCGTTTTGATCGTTCAAATGCAGCGACCAAAGTTTATCAAAAGTCATCGCGAAATCGATTTCGTCAGCGGGATCAAGTCCGGCGAGAATGCAATGTGCGCTCTCTATCAAAGCACCGACGCGTTTTGGATCGCGCGTGAGCTGCGCGACAGCGAGCGCATGGCCGATCGTCGGAATATAGGCGTGGTCCATCGGTTCGTTCGGCTTCGGTTCGATCGAAAGCCGAACCTTTTTGTCGTAAGCCAACATTTTATCAAACGCCTGAACCAATAATTCCATGCTCCGTTTTCCACTTTTTGCTTCGCGCAAATAAGTGCCTTCGCGCGCTAACCAGAGCACGAGCAAATCAGTTCCAAGAATCTTCCCGATGTCGATGCAACGCAGTGAACGGTCGATGGCGTATTGACGGTGTTTCGGATCGTTGCTCGTGTAGGCGCCGTCTATGGTTTGCGGCGCAAACCAAAGTCGCGGCGCGACCATTTCGGCGGCAATGCCTTCGCCGTCCAAACGTTTTTTTAATTCCTTGGCTTCTTTGAAAATCTGAGCGTGGGATTTGCTGTCGATGTCGGGCACCGCATCATCGTCGTGAAACATCATCGCGTCGAAGCCGAGTTTTTTTAGCTGCGCCAGTTTCCAATCGAAAGTTTGGGCGGGGCGGGTGGTTGGGCCGTAAGGATCGGAGCCTTCGCTGATATTCCACGGACCAAAACAAAATTTGTAAGAGTGTGATTTCGCCATAAGTGCGCAGACGCTAAGGAGTTTTTACAATGTTGAAAACAGAAAACTTGTCTCAGGCAAATTCAGCATTGCTTTCTTGGCTGGAACAAATCCCAATTCAAGAAATTCAATTCGACGATTTTATGCAAAACTCAGAACAAATTGTTTTCAGCCAGGGTACCGGCGGGCTGCCGAGAATACAAATTCACACCCCGTTGAGTGATGCGGAAATTTATTTGCAAGGTGCGCACGTCACGCACTTTCAACGCAAGGGCGAGAAGCCGGTTCTTTTTATGAGCGACTCCAGCCGATTTGAAACGGGCCAGCCGATTCGGGGCGGGGTGCCGATTATTTTCCCGTGGTTTGGCGCGCGGGAAGGCAAACCAATGCACGGCTTTGCGCGCAACCACGTTTGGGAACTAAAACAAATTTCCATAAACGCGGAGCACGCGATCACTTTGGAATTCGACTTGCCTCCGTCACCCGAAGCAGCCGAGTTTCCCAGATTCTCCGTCAGGTATTTGGTCACCGTTGGGGAATCGCTTGCTCTTCAATTGAAGATCGTGAATGAATCGAATCAGAACTTCACCCTGGAAAATTGTTTGCACACCTATTTCGTGGTCGGAGAAATCAGCTCCGTTACCGTCAGCGGTTTGAAAGGGGGAGAATATTTGGACAAAGTGGAGGGCTTCGCTCGCAAAAAGGAAACGGCTGGGCAAGTCAGTTTTTCAGGCGAAACCGACCGCGTTTATCTCAGCACCAGGGCGACGACGGAAATTCACGATGCGAAACTGCGTCGCCGCATCATCGTCGAGAAGGAGGGATCAACTTCCACCGTGGTTTGGAATCCGTGGATTGCGAAGGCCAAAGCGATGGCAGATTTTGGCGATGACGAATATCTGCGGATGGTTTGTGTGGAGTCAGGTAATGTTTCGGAGAATAAATTGGTTCTCGCACCGGGAAAATTTTCCACGTTGAAGGTGAAACTGAGCACCACCGAACTTTGCTGATGATGTGGGAATGAAAACAGTCGTCGTTGAACGATGGTTAATCAAAGAGACGCTGAGCGACGCGATTCTCAATATCCCGGTCGGTTTGATTTGTCTGGTGGCCAGCTTGATCGTGCTCGCCTTTTCCACGCTGATTGCGTGGCTGGCTAGTTTTATTCTGTTTCAAATCATCGCAGCGGTCGTGAAATCGAGTCTGGACTACAATCTGCGCGACTCGACGCTGTTCTGCGAAATTTTGTGTCTGGCATTTTTGGTCTGGTTGTTCGTCAGCCATTTTCAAAGGAACGCGGAATTTTTTCGCCAGTCGCGATTCCGTACGGCAAGTGCGCATGTGTCCGATGCCGGATTAAGCCGCGCGTTAAACGTTCTTCTCTCGGGACCTCGCGGCGAAGATGGAATTTTTACGCGAATGCTTTACACTGGCCCGCAATGGTTCGCGTCGGGGATTTCGATGTTTTACAAATCGGTGACCCTGTTGCAAATGGACATTGCCAGTTGCGCCAGAATTTTGATCATCGTTCTGCAAAAGAATTCTCGCGTTTCTTTTACGGAGTTGGCGCAACTCGTGCCGGAATGCAATGCGGTGAAAATTTTCCCTCAACTGCGCGACATTGCGGGCGTCATTTTTCTTCAAAGTGAACCATGCGGAATTACTCTGACGAGTGATTTGCGCGCCGAATTGAGCAGAGTGCTCGGCGTGAAATTGAAACCTGAATCCGAAGGGAAATTTCATACGCGCCCCAAGCCGCCACCGGTGCGATTGGTTGAACCCGAACCGCCAGGGCCACATGCGATTTTGGGAGTGTCACCTGCCGCATCGCTTGCGCAAATCAAAGCAGCCTATCGGCGGCAGATTAAGCAATGTCATCCCGACCGATTTGCGACGTTGAACAAAGATTGGCAGCAAATGGCCGAGCAACGCTCGAAGATCGTCAACGCGGCTTACGCGACTTTAACCGCGAAGTTTTCCAAAGGCACACGCATTTAGTTATTCTGTTAGTGAATTGTTTGACTGCTTCACGCCCTTTCCCCAATTTGCAAAACTCCAACGATGTAAGGAAGTTCGCAACGATCGGTTGAGACATCGGCTACAGGTTCTTAGTCCTATCTGTAGTTCGTTTTTAACGCAGAGGCGCAAAGAGGCAAAGGAGCAACGGAATGATCGAGAAATGGAACGCGCGCGATGCACTCATC
>JBKJOA010000094.1:0-12976 GCA_046593365.1 Limisphaerales bacterium | reverse complement strand
GTAGCTGGCTCATTGACGACGACCTTAAATCGTGGCTTTGAGCATGTCCAGCAATGATTTTATGGAATTTTTAGGTTTATTATTGAACTGACAAAAACAACATCCGCCCTCATGCTGGCTTCACCTTTTTTATGCCGGAAAAATTTCTACCCAATCCCAAATTGAAGTTGCGGGAGCAGTTGCGCGAGGTCATGCGGTTCAAACAATTCTCGCATCGCACGGAGTCGTCGTATTGGCATTGGATCAAGGGTTTCATTTTGTTTCATCACAAGCGGCATCCGCGCGAAATGCACGCGGCGGAGGTGCAGGCGTATCTCACGCATCTGGCGGCGGAGAGAAATGTGGCCACCGCCACGCAGAATCAGGCGTTGAATGCGTTGGTATTTTTGTATCGGGAGGTGTTGGGCTTGGAGTTGGGGGCGATTGGGAAGATTGAGCGGCCAACGCGAGCCAGAAAATTGCCGACGGTTTTGACGAAGGATGAGGTGCAGCGGCTTTTGGCGACGGTGTCGCCGGAGCATCAACTGTTTTGCCGTTTGTTGTATGGTTCCGGCATGAGGTTGTTGGAAGGTCTGCGGCTGCGGGTGAAGGATGTGGATTTTGGGCGGAACGAAATCACGATTCACGATGGCAAGGGGATGAAGGATCGGATGACGGTTTTGCCGCAGAGCATCACGGCGGCTTTGGCACAGCATTTGGCGCGGGTGCGGCTGGTTTACGAGCAGGATTTGGCGGCGGGACTGGGCGGTGTTTCGCTGCCGTTTGCGCTGGAACGAAAGTATCCGAACGCGCCGAGGGAGTGGTGCTGGCAATATATTTTTCCGGCAGCGAATTTATCCAACGCGGTGCGGGGGGAGGTTCCGCCGGTCTGGCGGCGGCATCATGTGCATGAGGTGAATATTCAGCGGGCGGTGAAAGCGGCGGCAGCGGCCGTGCGGATTGACAAAGCGGTGACGCCGCACACGTTGCGGCATTCTTTTGCGACGCATCTGCTGGAGAATGGGTATGACATCAGAACGTTGCAGGAGTTGCTCGGGCACAAGGATGTGGCGACGACGCAACTTTACACGCATGTGTTGAGCAAGCCGGGGTTGGGAGTGAAAAGCCCGCTGGATTAACTGGAAAAAATCGCCGCAGGTGCCGGGAGAGTCCGCGTAATTTCATCGAGCCGATAACCGAAGCCGCTTCCGCTAATCGAGGATAAATCAACTTTTCCGCCGGTTCGTCGATAAATTCCCGGGTGAACTTTCCCCTCCGGCGCAGAAGCATCCGGGTAGAACTGCATGGCGTTGGTTTCCACGCCCATGATCGTCCCGACATGCGCCGCCAATAGCACGTGCGGAATCTGTGCGAGCATCGGATTGGTCAAATCCTGCACCATCAATTCCATCCCGTTGGCTTTCGCCCAACATGCGCTGAGCAGCGCGCCGGTTTGCGTTTTGCAGGTTTTTAAAGCCACGCCGGTCCAGCCCAATTCGCGACCGAGCTTGACCATCCGCCAATCGTGCGCGCTTTCATCGAGGAACAACGGCTTGCGCGCCGAAACGCTTCGAACATCAATTTGATGGGTCTCGATTTCGTAGGCAAACGGCTGCTCGACATACAGCAGCATGGAAAAAATCTTCACATGCTCGGCCCGAATACGATCCAAAATCTCATTCACGTAACTCGGATCAGTAACCGTGCAATTGAAATCCGCTGTGAGCCATTCAACGCCCATTTTGAGGGCGCTGCTTCCAATTTTAACCAACCGTTCGTAATCCCATTGCGCATCATTACCGCGCAATTTGACCTTCAAACATTTCAGGCCGTCCCGCTCGATCCAATCACCCAGCAAAACAGGATAATGGTCTTTGGGTTCCGAGCCGTCGAGGTCGGCAGCATCAATTGGATCCATGCCACCCACCAAATGCCAGGCGACCATTTGCATTGGCGGTTCGCGCACCAGGAAATCTGCCGGAAATTTTCCGCGAAATTTTTCTCCACAATTGTCTTCCCCAAAAAATCCTTCGAGCGATCGGTTCATCCAATCTGCGTTGTAGGTTTCGTAAACGGGACGGTTGTGAAGATTTCCAAAAGCATCGTGCAGCGCCAGGTCAAACGCGGAACAGCAAACAAGCGCGGCGAGCAAGGGGATTGGCTCCGCAGAGCCACGCGCGGCGTTGAACTGGTTGCGCAAACCGCCCAAAACATGTTCCTGAAAACGGTAGCCCACTTCCATCGGGTGACCGGATTGCGCGTAGGAACTCCAGGCTTTCGCAAGCACGACGCAGAAATCTCGTAAAGCCGAGTGGCGTTCTTCGTAAGCAACGTGACTCGGCCAAACCCATTGCACGCTCAAAGGAGTTTCGCCCCAACCTGCTCCGGTCCGACCTTTTGCGTCGGCCACCTTCATGCAAACGCGTGCGCAGCAGACGTAAGTTACCGTTTCAGTCCCGAATTTCAGGGGAACCCGGGTGTGAACCGGCAGAAAATAGAGGGTTGCGCCGACGCAACGCACGTCAGTTGATTTGGGTTTAAGACATGAGGCTACATCTGGTGCCGAATTCTCCAACAAATAAGCGGAGCCTTGCACGCGTTTTTAGAGTTTTGGTTTTTTCAGGGCTGATTTCGAATCAACATCCCTTTCAGCAGAATTTTTCGATGGCGCGGGCAATTCTCGAATGCGGATATTACGAAATTCAGCGAATTCGGTGTGCCCCAGAAAACCGATGTGGCCGCGGGTGCGTTGCAACCCGGGATGGCGCTGTAAAGTTGCGGTATTTGTCACGGTATCGAGATTCGCATCGACGATAGTTTTGCCGTTAACGACGACTTTGATCTGCCGGCCGTTCGCGGTAATTTCTTCCGTGTTCCACTGCCCGAGCGGCTTTTGTGAACCTGGTTTTGCCGCCACGACGTCGTAAATGGAGCCGTGCAATTGCTCTGGGCGAAGCGGGCCAAACTTTTTGGTGGTGTCATCCAGAACCTGGATTTCCATGCCCACATAGGCGGCGTCCCCTTGGAGCGGGGCGCGAATGCCGATGCCATTGTTCGAGCCATCCTCGAGGCGAAACTCAAAACGCAGCACGAAGTTTTCAAATTCCTTCTCGGTAAATAAATTGCCGCCACCGCCGCGTTCGCAAACTAAAATCCCATTGGTGATTCCGTAACCGGGACCGTTTTTACCGATGAGGTTCCAGCCATTGAATGTTTTGCCGTCGAACAATGAGGTGAAACCGCGTTCGATTCCAATGGCATGGGTTGGAACCAATGAGATGATCGCTACAAATGCGGTGAGCAGGGATTTATTGAACTTCATGTGTTGGATTGATTTTTGAGCAAGGCTTGGCGACTGTCAAAAGTTAATTCCCGTTTTCAAGGTTAGGAGGTTAGGATAAGGGTCTTCATACTACACGGCCAAACTGCCAATTCGCGCCCTCGTCACAAATGTGGATGAAAGCCATTTCCCCGGATCTCTCTCAATTCTCTTGGACCCATTGAGAATAAACCGATTCACCGAAGTATTCGTAACCGTTATTTTCAAGCGACGTTCCACTCAACATCGCATGAATGAAACCGTTCTTCTCGACTTGCACCGTATGAAAGATTTTTTTCTCGGGATTTTCTTTCAACAGAAATTGTACCCGGCGATTGAGCGCAAAATATTTTTCGAACTCAGTCGAAATCTCTTCTGAAAACTTAAGCGGCACATCCAGGTCTTTCTTCATCAAATGGCTGCGTCCCCAGGTGCCGCCAGCCGCACTCACGAAAGTCTTTCCGTTCAGGAGCGCGATGTCATCGTGATAAGCCAGCACGGTTAGAAAATGGGGATCCCCATTCTTCAACCACGCCACCAATTTTTCGCGATGCAGCGCCGTTTCATATCCGTAATTGCTGTCGAGAAAAGCAATGCGTTCGATCTCATTCGGAATTTTTTCCACGGAATTTAGATACCCGAAAGTTAAACTGCCGCCGCCACTGTGCCCGCTCAACACTATTTTCGGCGCGAATCCTTCAAAACGATTGCTGACCTTTTCGATGATTTCAAACACCGCTTTGTCACCGAATTGTTTTCGCCACGCGGGCCAGGACTTCAATGAGTTTTCCAGGTAAGCGACCACCCAATGTTCGTTGGTCACTTTTTGGCGCAAGAAGCGCGTCTGCGCGCCGAGGTGTTGAATGTTGAAATGCCAGTCGTCACCTGTCTTCGGCTGTTTGCCAATGGTTTGCTCAATCGTGTTGCCATTGGGCAAACCGTAAAAAATCAGCTTCATCTTTTTCGGCGCGGCAAGCTGTTCGGACGAAGGCGCATTGATGACCACTCGAACGCCGTGATCGAGCAAAAGAAGCATCGTCTGTTCGTCGAACGCAGAACTTTTTTGAAACTGTCCGAGAACAAATTTGTTCGTGTTCAGTGCGACCGGGGAATTTGTTTTGGAAATGACCGCAGGAAATTCAGAAAACTTGTATCTCGGCTGAAGAACCGGACCTTCGTCACTCAACAATCCCGACATTTTCGAGTCAGCGAGAACTTCGTCCACTATTTTGGCAATGCCATTGATCAGGATTTTTTTTTGGACGAGCCGAATGCCGTGACTGTAATCGACCCAGGAAGCAGCATGGCCTAGATAAAGCGGTTGAATGGCGATGCGGTTGGTTTGGTGCCAACCGTAAATGGCGACTTTCCCGGGTGTCGCGGCAAGGCGGCTCGATATGACGACATCTTTTTTATGACCGGCCGTCAACGAGCCGAAAGGAAATTTTTTTAACGCGGCGGCCCGCTGCTCGTGAACGGTTTGATTATGTTGCTGGAAAGCGGAGACCGTAATCATCGCCGGGTTGGGCGGGATGGGGGAGGGCGGCAGCTTCAACACGGCGCCAGAGTAGATTGCGTTGACCATTTTCCTCGTTGGCAACGTGCAGTCGAGCGCATCGGCAATTTTTTGCGCTGTAAACGGAGTCATGGGCGTGAGAAAATAATCTTCGTTTGATCCGACAACCAGGTAGTCGGGTGCGACAAAAAATATCGCGACGTTCGTTTTGCCCTTGAGCACATTGGTCACGCTTACGGCGGAGAACTGACGGAAAAAATCTGGAATATTGCCGCCAATGATTTCCGAAAAAATTCTTTCTTCCCGCTGCTCCAATCCAAGAGCTTCAATTTCCTTCGCGAACTCGGCACCCGTTTTAGCCGAAGTGGGTCGTGCCGTAATTTTTAGCTCATCTCCCAAAAGGTTGGGCAAGAGGAACCCGAGTGCGAGCCACGCGATGCAAAGTGTTTTCATGACTTTCTCGCGATCAGAGTCAAGCGTTGCCACCACCAGATTATTTTTCCTTCTTCCGTGCCCAGGCGGAACAAATTTCTTGCTGCTTCTGGCGCGTCCGCAATCAAATCCAAAACCTTCTGGCGATGCTCCGGAGAGGTTGCTGCCGTTTCAAAATACCAGTTCAAATCAGGTTGTTTGAACGGCGTGAGGTTGCGTTCGACGACTTGCAATTGTGAGCCTTCGCACAGTTTGCTCCAGGCCAGCGGCGTCAAAAAGCGATGATGGCTCGGGTCGCGCAGTTTTTCAATCGAGTGCATCCACGCTTCCGCTGCCGGTTCGTGATCCTGCACCGTCCCGTCGATGAACAGAAACCAGCCACCCGGTTTGAGAACGCGTGCGGTTTCAGCAATAAAACGTTCGGGCGCGCTGAAGTGATGCGCGGCGACTCTGCAGGTGACGAGATCGTAGGTTCCGCTTTCGTAAGGAAATACTTCCGCAGCATGTTGTACAATCTCGACGTTCAAACCACGTTCGGCAGCGGTTTTCTGAGCGCGTTCCAGCATCGGTCGCGCAAGATCCGCCAATGTGACTCGATGCCCCAGGCTGGCCAAAAATAAGCCGGTGTGCCCGGCACCCGTCGCCACGTCTAGAACTCGTGCTGGCATTGGCAAGCGAATTTGATCGAGGGCGATTCGCACATCGTCCACCTTTTCCAGAATGTGGCCCTGCCCATAGCGCTCGCTTTGTCGGGCAAATTGCTCTTGGGCCGCGCGCTGAACATCATCAAGTTGCATACTAAATCCACGGTTTGCTGAACCCGCTTTTGTCGATAGTTGATACAAAGCAATCAGGTGGTTCACAACAGGATTTAACGCCGACCGCTAAATTATTTGCGCGCAAGATCAGCCCTGTTACATTTTACCCGTCTCGAAAAAGGAGTTAGCCGGAGAGAAAAGGAAAGACTTTACACCGCCAGTTCCTAAACCTACTCTTTCGCGGCATTAATGATTAACAGAATTATGGAACCCAAAGTAAAAAATATCGAAGGTTTTCGATTGCACGAGCGCGATACCGGATCAGCTGATGTGCAGATTGCTCTTTTGACGGAGCGGATTAATCAATTGACCGAGCATTTGCAGGTCAACAAGAAAGATCACAGCTCGCGTCGTGGACTTTTGATGATGGTCGGACAGCGCCGCAAATTGTTGGATTACTTGCACAACACGGATGTGAGCCGTTATCAAACCATCACCAAAAAGCTCAAGCTTCGCCGGTAACTTCGTTCACGGGCGGTTTGGTACTTCCACTTCATTGGTTCAAGACCTTTTCGGTTAACTGGAATCGACAAACGCGATCGATTCCAGTTTCGTTTAAACAACTCGCGTGTAGAAATCTCGTCGGTGCTGGGTGATTTCAATCAGCTTCCGTTTGGCGGGGGTTGCTTGAAGTTTCTCGGTGAGCTGGCGTTTTAAGGAATCAAACATATGGCAGAAAAAGTAACGGCTCAATTAGGGGCCGCGCAGATCCACATCGAAACCGGCAAACTCGCCAAACAAGCCGACGGCGCTGTAACCGTCCAACTCGGAGAAACCATCGTCATGGTGGCAGCCGTGGCCGCAACCAAAGCCAAAGCCGGACAGGACTTCTTTCCGTTGACCGTAGATTATCGTGAAAAGGCGGCTGCTGCAGGAAGATTTCCAGGTGGTTACTTCAAACGGGAAGGTCGCCCAACGGAAAAAGAAATTCTTACGTGCCGTTTGACCGATCGCCCGATTCGCCCGCTTTTTCCGAAAGGCTGGTATAATGAAGTTCAGGTTCAAAGTATTTTACTCAGTGCCGATGGTGAAAATGACCCTGATATTTTGAGCATTGTTGGCGCATCGGCAGCGTTGATGGTCAGTGATATTCCTTGGGACGGCCCGCTCGGCGCGGTTCGTATCGGACGCGTTGCTGGAAAATTCATTGCCAACCCCACCCACGCCGAACAGGCCGAAAGTGACGTGGACATCATTTACGTCGGCAACACTTCTGACATTGTGATGTTCGAAGGCGCCGCCAAAGAAATTTCCGAAGCTGATTTCAATGCGGCTCTCAAATTTGGCCACGAAGCTTGCCAACCGCTGATCGCGGCGCAAAACGAGTTGGCCAAACGTGTTGGAAAAAAGAAACGCTCCATCACGCTGAACATCGTTCCCGACGACATTTTAAATGAAGCCAAGAAATTGGCGGGCGACCGGATGGTTCCGGCGTTGTTGACCCCGGCCAAACTCGAACGCGAAAGCAAAGTCAAAGCGATTGCCGATGAAGTGGGCGCAAAATTGGTCGAGAAGTTCGGTGCGGACAAGGTCACCGAATTCGTTCTCAAAGATGCCTTCTATTACATCCAGAAAGAAGCCGTTCGTGGATTGGTCTTGAACGCCGGTAAACGTTTGGATGGACGCACTTTTGATCAGGTTCGCCCGATCTCGTGCGAAGTGGGAATTCTCCCGCGCGCTCACGGTTCTGCTTTGTTCGCTCGTGGGGAAACCCAGGCCGTCTCGCTCGTCACCCTCGGCACCACTGAAGACGCACAGGAATTTGATTCCTACACCGGTGGAATTACGGAAAAGAAATTCATCCTCCATTACAATTTCCCGAATTATTCCGTCGGCGAAACCGGACGCATCAGCGGCCCGGGTCGTCGCGAAATCGGCCACGGCGCTTTGGCGGAACGGTCCGTCGCGCAAATGTTACCGCTCGACACCTATCCTTACGCTGTTCGCGTCACCAGCGAAATCATGGAATCCAACGGTTCCACTTCGATGGCCTCCGTCTGCGGCGCGACCTTGGCTTTGATGGATGCAGGCGTTCCGATCAAACGGCCAGTGGCTGGTATCAGCGTCGGCATTTGCACCGAATCCGATGACGCCGGGAAAATTACCAACTACAAATTGTTGACCGACATCATCGGCTGGGAAGATGCGTTCTGCGACATGGATTGCAAAATCGCGGGAACGGCGCAAGGGGTAACTGGTTTCCAACTCGATCTCAAGCTCAAGGGCATTTCGCACCAACTCATGGCTGAGACCGTGGAAAAGGCGCGGATCGCCCGCTTGTTCATCCTCGACGAAATGGCAAAAGTCCTCGCGGAACCACGCAAGGAAATGAGCAAATACGCTCCGCGCATCGTGCAGGTCAGAATCAATCCCGAAAAGATTGGCGCGTTGATCGGGCCGGGTGGCAAGAACATTAAGCGCATCGTCGAAGAATCGGGCTGCGAAATTAATATCGACGACGACGGCACCGTGAACATCTATTCCGTCTCGGAAGAAGGGATGAAGCTCGCGCGCAATGCCATCGAAGGCATGACTGCCGAAGCGGAAATTGGCAGGATCTACCGCGGAAAAGTTGTCACCGTCAAAGAGTTCGGCGCATTCGTCGAATTCCTGCCGGGCAAAGACGGTCTTTGCCACATCAGCGAACTGGCCAACTTCCGCGTCAAACAAACCGAAGACATCGTCAAGATCGGCGACGACATTTGGGTCAAATGTCTCGGTGTGGATGAAAAAGGCCGCGTGAAACTCTCGCGCAGAGCCGCAATGGAAGAACGCGACAAGGAAATGGCGGGCAAGGTAGAAGTCGCCGAGAAGGTGTAATTTTTTTCAGGATACTTGCGAAACGAGCCGGAGAAATCCGGCTCGTTTTTTTTATGGCGCTGCATCCCACAGCTTGCGCAACACATCACGGCTGTGGGCGAGGTAATGGGTGTCTTCGGAAAATACTTCCAACGTGATTGTCCCATCATAGCCGCTTTGTTTGAGGGATCGCACGTAATGAGCGACGTTCATCGTGCCTGCACCTAATGGTAAATGCAGGTCGGCGCCGCCACCTTTGTTGTCGTGCAGATGCACATGCTTGAGCCGCGAACCATAAGCCGCCAACAGTTCATCCGCCGTATTCTCCTCGACCATCAAGTTGCAATGCCCGATGTCGATATGCAGCCCGACTTCTGGCAGCGCATCGAGAATCTGCGAGAGTTGTCGGACGCTGTTGAATTTGCCGGGCAGGTTCTCCACCATTAAACCGATACCGCAATCGTGTGCGACCGGCATCAGGTCTCGCAGGCTTTGGATATTTCTACCGACGTGAAAATCGTCCGCGTGCAACGGCGCTTTGCCGTCGGGATGAAGGTTCATCCAGCGGACGCCAATCTTGGAAAATGCTTCCAAACAACGTTTTGATTCTTCAACGGCTGCGTGCCGCAAACTCTCGAACGGCGACGCCAGCGGCAGGTAATAGGCCGTGTGGCCAACCACACCCAGATGATGTTTGGCGAGCGCATCACGAATCTCCTTCGGGTCAATCACCCACACGGCGGCGGCGGGCGGTTCGAGAGTCAGGTCAACAAAATCCAAACCCAAATGCGCCATCCATTCGATTTCCTCAAGCACCGGGCGAGCCGGATGATTCATTGCTCCAATTAACATAATCAGGTGCCTAATTTGATGTGGGCTTGTTCGACTCCAGCAAACCAGGCGCGCGAATCGAGCAACTTCACATTTCGTTTCCCGTCGATTTGTTCGTCAGTCGAATGGTCTGGCAGACCAAGCCGTTGGCGCAACCAGTCTGGCAGTTCGCTGGCCACCTCCGGGCAAATCCAATCGAAAACGATGAGCGCAGCCTTAAGCAATTGTGTGTCGTTTTCAAGCCGGTTCAACAAGTGCTGCCAATCGAGGGTGGGGCCGCCGGCGTAAAGCAAATTCAATACGTCCGGCCAGTCACAGCGCTCGCGTTGCATCACGTAAAGCTTATGCCAAAGAAGTTCTTCCGCTGGCACGATGCGCAGCTTCTCGTTTTGAATTGAAATTGTGGGTGCGCGCTCGAACCACAACGAATCGACTTCGGCGCGGCGATTGGCCATGGCCCAAATGACATCGACGATAAATCCATCCCGAGTAGCGCGGTAAATCCACCCGCGATCGTATGCGCATTTTTCGTAATAATCCACAAAACCCGAGTCGGTGAGGGCTTGAACAATCGCGTCGCGGTCGCGTGGCAGGACCAACAGATCCAGATCTTTTGTGTCGCGCCACCGATTCGTATAAACCGCCAGTCCGAACGCGCCGCCGAGGAGAAAATCCACTTTCGCTTTACTCACAACTTGGAGCGCCGACTCGTAGGCCGACCATTCCTCTGGCGAAATGAAGTGGGACCAAATCATTTTCTGCCGCGGCTTTTTAGGAAGCATATATTTCGACTCGTTCGAATGTTTTAGAATAATTTCCGCGCCGCGCCGCGCCGTTCATTCGCGCGCGATGCAACAACGCGTTCTGGGCGGCGAGAACTTGTTTTGGGTCTCCGCGCCAAAGTTTAAGGACCGGGGATTGCAGAGCACGCCCATAAGAGAAGCTCAGTTCCCAGGGCGCGCCGCCAATTTCATTCATTGCATTGAGATGCGCGGTAGCAAGTTCCTCGCTCTGCCCGCCCGAGAGGAAAACAATTCCCGGCATGGCCGCAGGGACAGTTTCGCGCAAGCAAAGCAACGTCGCTTCGGCCACCTGCCGCACGTTGGATTGTTTCGGGCAATCCTGACCGGCAATGACCATGCTCGGCTTGAGCAACATTTCTTCGAGACGAACTTTGTGAGCAAATAGCGCGCGAAAAACTGCTTCCAACGCAGTCTCCGTAACTTCAAAGCAACGCTCGATGGGATGGGTGCCTTTCATCAGCACCTCGGGTTCAACAATCGGGACCAGCCCGGCTTCTTGCGCGAGCGCTGCATACCGGCCCAACGCGTGCGCGTTTGCCTCAATACAAAAATCAGTGGGGATTTTTTCGCCAACGGAAATGACCGCGCGCCATTTCGCGAACTTCGCTCCGAGTTGTACGTATTCTGCAAAGCGTTCGCGCAATCCATCCAGCCCTTCCGTGACTTTTTCGCCTGAAAAATTAGCCAGCAGCTTGGCTCCTTTATCAACTTTGATCCCGGGAATAATCCCCGCGTTGGAAAGCATTTCTGGAAACGAAGTTCCGTCGCTTGTTTTCTGGCGAATGGTTTCGTCGAATAAAATAACGCCGCTGATGAACTCCGACAAATCCGGTGTCGTGCAAAGCAACTCACGATAGTCACGCCGCGTTTCTTCGTTCGAGATGACATCCACGCTTTGGAAACGTTTCTCAATTGTTGAATTACTTTCATCCGCGGCCAGAATTCCCTTCCCGGGCTCGACGAGTTGTTTGGCGAGAGAGGCGAGATCAGCTTTTATCATGTGTATATTCCCTGTTTTCGATGGAGGTTTTTCAATTTAGTAGGCTGCGGTCCCGATCAAATTTATATTTATGCCGCGAATTTTCAGAGTATTGCTGATGACCTTTGGATTCCCCTGTGGATGGATTGAATGCAGTTTACCTAGGTTTAAAAAAATCATCGGCGCTCCTTGAAATTTAATTACGGCATCAGCGCCAGTTTTGCAAGGGGACGGCTCCTCTGGATTGATTCAGTAAAAACCCTTCTGTTGTGCAGATGGAAAAGGCTACGAAATGAGCGACTGGGCAGACCTAATTTCTGATACAAATTTGCGCAACTTTTCTTCGTCCAGCTTTCCACCGCTCCGAACTCCGCTACAGACATCCACCCCGAATGGACGAACCGTTGCAATCGCCTCCCCGACATTGGCGGCGTTTAAACCTCCTGCGAGAAAGACCGGTATCGCCACTCGCTGGCAAATGACGCGGCTGAGATTCCAGTCGTGGACGCGGCCTGTTCCTCCCAATTCCTTGATGGCGAGGGATTGATTTCCTGAATCGAGCAGCAACGCGTCAACGTTGGGGGCGATGGCTGCGGCTTCCTCCACGGACTTTTCGTCACGAACATGAATCACTTGCACCAGTGCGATTCCGGGCAATGATTTCCGTAAATGCAAATACGCACTGTTCTCCAATCGATCGCAAATCTGAATGGTGTTTGTGTGACACCGTTTTTGTTGTGTGGCGATCTCCTCCGCGTTTCGGCAAGAGGTGAGCAGGAACGTCTGGGTCGATGGAGAAACCGTTTCGGCGATACTGGCAATCAACTCTTCCCCAATCACACCCGGACCGCTCGGCATTACGGAGACCAGACCAATCGCGTCCGCGCCGCAAGCCACCGCCAGTTCCGCTTCCGCCTGACTGCTGATGCAACAGATTTTAACTCGCGTCCTGACGTTCATTTGAAAAGAAGAAAGAATTCATCGAGAGAGTTTGACTGCTTCGTCGAGCATTCGAATCTGTTCATCGAGGTGATCCATTTGCGCTTCGACGTTGATGTAAGGAATTTTATGACGGCCCGCAAACACCGAAATTCAACCGACTTGACCGCGCTCATTTGTTTCTCGGAAGCCGTAACCAATCAGCTTGATGCCAGTCTTGTTTCCATTCGGACAAATCTGGCGTTGGCTATCCGGCTCGAAATCCCAAACGGCAAGGGCGCGTTCCTACTGGACACCAAACTCGGCGCGACCAATCAAGGAAGTGTCGGCGTAATAATTTCCTCCCAGTTTGCCGAAGCCGAAAAAATAAATTTTCTCAGCGCGCTTGTCCCATCTTCATCTTGCTGGGAGATAAAATCCATGTTCGTGCGTTCAGAACGCAAACGAATTTCGTGACCTCGCCTGGAATTTGTTAATCCAATTGCTTCAAGCGAATGCGGCGATATTCCATTTGTCCGCGGTCGCCTTCGAAGCCGATCGGACCGGTCGCGGGAACTTTCA
>JBKJOA010000186.1:0-10616 GCA_046593365.1 Limisphaerales bacterium | reverse complement strand
TCTCGGCATCGTCCCGCTGGCGTTCGCGGCCTTTGGAAATTTCGTTGTGCCATTGCAAATCGGCGCGTGCGACATGGCTTTTCCTCGCGTCAACATGGCGAGCTACCAATCGTTCGTGGTCGGCGGCGTGATCATGTTGGTCAGCTTCTTTATTCCCGGCGGCGCGGCATCGGCTGGGTGGACTTCTTATTCGCCACTCGCAACGCTCGGTTCGCAGCACGGCCAAACATTTTGGATTATTGGAATGGTGTTTCTGATCACGTCGTCTCTGCTCGGCGCGGTTAATTTCATTGCGACAATTATTCAAATGCGCGCGCCGGGCATGAACTGGATGCGCTTGCCGTTTTTCGTTTGGGCGCAATTTGTCACCGCATTTCTTTTGTTGCTCGCATTTCCTCCGCTCGAAGCCGCCGCCGTTATGCAGTTGATGGACAAGGTCGCGCACACCAGCTTTTTCCTTCCAACCGGTTTAGTTGTCTCTGGCCAACTCGCAAATATTAGCGGCGGGGGAAGTCCTCTCTTGTGGCAACATTTGTTTTGGTTTCTCGGTCATCCCGAAGTTTACGTTTTGATTTTGCCCGCAATGGGAATCGTCTGCGAAATTGTTGCCAACAACACGCGCAAACCAATCTGGGGATATAAATCTCTCGTCTATTCCACCCTCGCGATTGGATTTTTGTCCTTCATCGTTTGGGCGCATCACATGTATCTCACGGGAATGGGGACGAAGATCAGCACGTTTTTCCAAACGACGACGATGATCATATCCATTCCGTCCGTGATTATTTTGACCTGTTTCTTTATTTCGCTTTGGGGGGGATCGATTCGTTTCAACACGCCCATGCTTTTCTGTCTCGCGTTTCTGCCGATGTTCGGAATCGGCGGACTGACCGGACTGCCTCTGGGATTCAATTACAGCGATCTCTTTTTGCACGACACCTATTATGTCATCGCGCATTTCCATTACATCGTCGCGCCGGGAACAATTTTCGCGCTCTTTGCCGGGATTTATTACTGGTATCCCAAGGCGACCGGTCGGCACATGAGTGAATTCTGGGGCAAAGCCCATTTTTGGCTTTCGTTCCTGTTCATGAATTTAATTTTCCAACCGATGTTCGTGCAAGGAATGGCTGGATTAAATCGTCGTCTCTACGATGGCGGCGCAACTTACGCTGGCGTGGCTGATCCTTCCGGTGGCGGAATCGTTGGCATTCCGCAAATTTTCCTGGACATGAACAAGATGATTTCGCACGCAGTATGGGCGCTCGCTTTGGTGCAAGTTCCTTTCATCATCAATTTCTTTTGGAGCCTGAAGAATGGGAAAAAAGTCGCCTCCGACAATCCGTGGGAAGCGACCACGCTCGAATGGCAGACTCCAACACCGCCGCCACATGGAAATTTCCTCGTCGAACCGCACGTTCATCGCGGGCCTTACGAATACAGCGTTCCTGGTCACGCCAAAGATTTCACTCCTCAGAACGAACCTGAGCAAGGCACCCCGAAACCCATTCCTCAAACATCACATTAATTTCCATGGAAATTCCATATACAGTCAAACCCCGTCCTGACACTGGACTTTACAACGCCAAAGTTGGCATCTGGCTTTTTCTCGCGTCGGAAGTGATGTTGTTCGGCGCGCTTTTCTCCGCTTACATTTTGCTTCGCGTCGGTGCGCTGCCGGGAACCTGGCCGCACGGCTTGCTCAACGTCCCTCTCGGCACCATCAACACGATTGTGCTCATCACATCCAGTATCACGGTCGTGATGGCGTGGGTTTCGTTGAAGCTAAATCAATTTGGAAAATTCAAAATGTATCAGGCGATTACGCTGTTGTGTGCGCTGGCATTCCTAGGAATTAAATCAGTTGAATACAAAGATAAATTCTCTCATTACCAAATTCTGAAAAAGGACAACACTTACGTTGATGGTCACATGCACGGCGCGACTTATGTCGATAAGGAAGGCAAGTCCCGCGAAGAACACAAGTTTCACGGCTTGAGTTTCAAGGAAAACAACGTGGAATATTCATTGAAGGACGTTGTATTAAATGGAATTGAAGCCAAAGAACTGGCGGAAATCAACGAACCTCACAAAGACAAAGAGCACAAACACGAACATAAAAACATTACTGTTCCCGCCGCCGAAATCAAAAAAATCAACAACTACGGTCCGTGGCACAACACCTACATGGCGATTTATTTTACGTTAACCGGATTGCACGCATTGCACGTCATTGGTGGCGCATTGGTCATTGGTTTTCTCTGGGGACCTGGCGCAAAAATGTGGCGCACGGAACCTGAGCGTTTCACCAACCGCATCGAAGTTTCCGGTCTGTTCTGGCATTTCGTTGACCTGGTTTGGATTTTTCTTTTTCCAGTGCTTTATCTTCTCTAAAAAATATGAGCGACAACCACGCAGCACACGACGTCACAAAACATATTCGCGGTTACCTGATTGTTTTCGGAGCCTTGCTCATCGGAACTGTCTTGACCGTTTGGGCTTCCTATTTCCATTTCGGCAGCAAAGACAGCAATGTCGGCAACATTGCCGTCGCGCTGATCATCGCTTTGACCAAAGCGTTTCTGGTGGCGGGCTACTTCATGCATTTAATCTCCGAAAAGAAATTGATTTACTCAGTTCTGGCATTCACCGCTTTCTTTTTTGCCGGGCTGATGTTTCTTACTATCTGGTCGATGCACCCGCAGAGCATCGTCCATTTTAAATAAAATGTCCCTGAAAGCTTTCCATATTATTTTTATAGGCGCTTCGACCTTGCTCGCGTTCGGTTTTGGCGCATGGGAGCTAAGAAACTATTTCGCGACCGGCGAAAGCCAGTCCCTCTGGTTTGGAATTCTTTCGCTGCTCGCTGGGATCGCGTTGATTTGGTACGGCAAAGTGGTTTTGAAAAAGTTGAAACACATCAGCTACCTATGACCCGCGCCAAACTTCTGATTGTTTCAATTTTCATCGGGATGCTTCTCGAGATGTCCATGCCTTCAGCGATGGCATGCGCGACTTGCTTCGGCGCTTCCGATTCGGCCATGGCTAAAGGAATGAACTGGGGAATATTTTCTTTGCTCGCAGTGATCGTCTGCATGCTCTCAGGCATTGCTGGCTTTTTTGTTTTCCTCGCCAAAAAATCTGCGCAGGTCGCGTCCGCTGCTCCATCCGAACAACCTCCTTCAGAAACGAAGAACGATTAAACCAATGAATCAGTACTTTGACTTAACCAGACTCCTTCATTTGCCTATCCTGGCTTCAGAGCATGGCAAACACGTTGACGCGCTTATCATCTGGGTGCATTGGTTGATGATTGCATTGTTCGTCGGTTGGCTGGCTTTTTTCTTTTACGCGATCTTCCGTTTCCGCAAATCAAAAAGTCCGAAAGCAGATTATACCGGCGCGAAAACCCACGCCTCCACTTACATCGAAGTTGCCGTCGCCCTCGTCGAAGGCGTGTTACTCCTGGGTTTGGCTATTCCACTTTGGGCGAAATCAGTGGATAAATTTCCTTTGGAAAAAGATGCGACAATCCTCCGTGTTACAGCCGAACAGTTCCAATGGAACTCCCGCTATCCGGGTGCCGACGGAATTTTTGGCAAGCAAGACATCAAATCTGTTTCGTCCACTAATCTCCTTGGTTATGTCTCCGACGACCCGAATGGCAAAGACGATATCACTCCGGGGATGGGAGAAATGCATGTTCCGGTGAACAAGCCGGTCATCGTTCATCTCACTTCCAAGGACGTTATTCATTCCTTTCAACTGGACCCGATGCGCGTCACTCAGGATGCGATTCCTGGCATGGCAATCCCGGCGCAATTTACGCCCAACCGAGTTGGAAAATATCTCATAACCTGCGCGCAACTTTGCGGCAGCGGTCACTCCACGATGAAAGGATTTTTCACCGTGGACACGGCAGAGGACTATCAGAAATGGCTGTCGGAAAAATCCAAATCGACAGGCGCAACGACTTTCGAATAACGCGCTGCCGTGCAGTCCACAATTTCAGGAACAGCTCCGCACTGGTTTTAGGGCGGGCTGCTCCTGAACTTTTCAGGCATGAACTCGAACCTTAAACGCATCCAGTTTTTCGTTTGGGGATTTTTGCTGATCGTCATTCTGATAATCGTTGGCGCATTTATTTCATCGAAGCTTAACGCGGGAAAACCGCTCCTCATTTACGGTCAGGTCGCTGATTTTTCTCTGACGAACCAAAACAACGAAGCTATTTCTCTCAATAAACTTCGCGGGCAAATCTGGATCGCCGACGTGATTTTCACCCGTTGTCCGCTGCAATGTATTCGCATGACCAAACGGATGCGCGAATTGCAAGAAGCCTCGCCTCATTCCATAAAATTTGTTTCCGTCACAGCCGATCCAGTATTCGATACTCCTGGTGTGCTAAAAAATTATGCGAAAGAGTATGGCGCAGATCAAACCCGCTGGTCTTTTCTTTCCGGCGCGCGTTCCGAGATCAACCGGTTCGTCGTCGAGAGCCTCAAGCTGGTCTTTTACGAGAAAAAGCCGGAGGAACGAGAAGTGCCGGCCGATCTTTTCCTGCACAGCACCAAGTTTGTGCTCATTGATCAGCAAGGACGTATCCGCGGTTGGTTCGACGGCGAAAATCCCGCATCGAAACCAGAGATCGTCCGCGCCGTCAAAACGCTTCTGCGAGAAACGAAATGACAGATAAACCTGGAGAGATTTATTTGAGTTGTCGCGGACCGGGCAGCATCTGCGTCCCGCGGGTGCGAAGAGAAATTTCAACGCACCCGAGGGACGCGGGTGTTACCCATGAACGCTCGTCATTCAAAAACCACCTATGACTCTTTCCGATTTGCCGCCCATCAACGCCGGTCTAAATTCTTTGAGTACGATATTCCTGACGCTTGGTTACATTTTTATTCGCCAGAAGAAAATCGCATCTCATCGCAACTGCATGATCGCCGCTTTCTGTACCTCGACAATTTTTCTCATCTGCTATCTGGTCTATCATTACTACGCCGGGAGAACCACTTTTAAAGATCCGCAATGGTTCCGTCCTATTTATTTAACGATCCTGCTGACGCACACCGTTCTGGCCGTCGTGATCGTGCCGATGATTTTGATGACGCTGAATCGCGCTATAAAAGCGCGCTACGAGTTGCACAAAAAAATTGCGCGCTGGACATGGCCGCTCTGGATGTATGTCTCGGTGACAGGCGTGCTGATTTATTTCCTGCTCTACCAGATTTTCCCCCAGAAATAATTGTAGCCGGCGACGTGAGGAGGCGGATTTCGCTCAAACCAATAATCCGCCTCCTCACGTCGGCGGCTACTTGCATCAAGGAAGGAGTTTTCCGACAAGCCCGCTGATCGTCTTCCCATCCGCGCGACCAGCCGCTTTCGCCTGCACAGCTTTGATGACTTGCCCCATGTCCTTTTTGTTCGACGCCCCGAGTTCCTGAATCGTGGCGCGGACGAGTTGTTCCAGTTCTGCCTCGGACATGGCTTGGGGTAAAAACATTTCCAGTACGGTAATTTCCTGGTTCTCTTTCGCGGCGAGTTCAGGACGCCCGCCCTTTTCAAACTGTTCGATGGAATCGCGCCGCTTCTTCACTTCGTTTTGCACGAGCGCAACGAAATCTGCGTCAGAGGTTGTCTCAGATTTCTTTTCGATTTGGGCATAACCGATCGCCGACTTGAGCAAACGCAACGTGCCCAGGCGATCCGCATCTTTGGCGAACATGGCAGATTTAATTTCCTGCGAGAGACGTTCCTGTAGAGTCATAATTTTTCGAGTGAATCGGTTTGAGTAAATTTGCGAAATCCCTAAGCGCTGGCGCCTAAGTCGTTTTCAGATTACGCAACGAGTCTCGGAGCTTGGCGGCCTTCTCGTAGTTTTCAGCTTTGACCGCTTCGTCGAGAGCGCTTTCCAGTTTCTCGCGTTCCGTCAAAGGACGTTTCGCGCTGATTTCCTGAAGCCAAATTTCCAGAGACTGGATTTCCCCGCTCTGTTCGAGCAGTTCATGCCGGGAATGCTCGCGATAAAAATTGCGAATCTCATCGAGACCTTCTTCAATCAATTTAATCACGGCGGGATATTCGTTTTCACGCAAGGCCACCGCGCCGCGCGCGCGAATCCGCATCATCAACAATTGCGGACGAAATTGTTGCAGCGCCCAGGCCATTTCGTCTGATTCCGAGTAGTGTTGGACGAAATCAAAGGCTTCGAGATTCCGTTCCGTGTCGCGAATCACGCCGTCGAAATCTTCCAACTGAAAGAGGCAAATATAGCGGTGATGATACTGAATGGCTTCCTGTTGCAACTTGGAGCAATCCTCACCTTTGAGGGAAAAGTTTTCGTCTTCGCCGTTGTTTGCTTCGCGGTATTTTTCCAACTGGGAAATATAATGGTCCAACAACGATTGCTGGCCAAAAGGGCGTTTGCCATCCGGTCGCCCGGTGGCGTTCATCTGCAGAAGCCCAAGGTCAACCCGCAATTGGATTTTCTCCCGACCGTCTTTACCCTTAAATTTTCTAACCACGACCTGTCCTGGCTCATAATCCCAGTTCTCCAGGATATGCGAAATGTCGAAGTTCATAATTCGAAATATGGCTGCGTGCCCACCTCAAGTCAACGCGGCGCGCATCTGTTCTTATTGTTCGGGGTTATCATTAAATCAGCTCGTTGTTTTTGTTAAAACCAGTTTAATCGCCTAAACTTTTCTATGTCACGCGCCGTTTTGGTTAAAATACACCCAAGCCAGTTTCCAGAAAATATTCGTCAGGACTTGCTCCAGTCGCTTCGCTCGCGCCAGATCAATCACAAGTTCCATTACGACAGCATTAAGCAAACTCAAAAATGGCTGGCGCTGCACCAGGCTTATTCCCCATCGCGAACCGATCCCGATTGCTCAACCATTTATGACCAAAGTTTTGCCCGGGCAGCGGAGCAGATTGAGACGGCGTCTGTTCATCTGGTCGGACTGGGCTGCGGCGGCGGTCAAAAGGACACGCGCCTTTTGCAATTGTTACGAGGGCAGGGGAAGGAACTGTTTTACACACCCTGTGATGTGAGCGTGGCGATGGTGTTGGTCGCCCAGCAAACCGCCAGATCGGTGCTGGCACAAGAGTATTGCTTTCCTTTCGTGTGCGACCTCGGTTCTTCAAGCGACGCTCGCGAAATTTTTTCTCAATCCGCGAAGGCCAACGCCAGACGCCTGCTCACGTTCTTCGGGATGATTCCCAATTTTGAGCCACAAATTATTTTGCCAAAACTAAGCGCTCTGTTGCGTCCCAAAGATTTGCTACTTTTTAGCGCTAATCTTGCTCCGGGAACCGACTACTCGGCAGGCGTTCAAAAAATCCTGCCGCTCTACGACAACGAACAGACACGTTCCTGGCTGCTGACTTTTCTTACCGATTTGGGTGTCGAAAAGGGTGATGGAGACCTCACGTTCTGCGTTGAGGATTGCCCGGCAGGAACGCTGTTAAAGCGCGTTGCCGCGTATTTTAATTTTCAAAAGACATCTGTGATCGAGTTGCCCGAAGAACGATTTGAATTTGGTTCCGGCCAAAAGATTCGATTGTTTTTTTCTTATCGGCATACGCCCAAACGCATTGCGTTGCTGCTGGCCGAGAACGGAATTACGGTTCTCGATCAATGGATAACAAAGTCTGAAGAGGAGGGAGTTTTCCTCTGCCGCAAGTTGGATTAGAACGCGTTTAAGGTCTGCAGCACCGCTCTCGTTTTTGGAACTTCGTGTGTTCGAAATAAGTTCGTTTTTCCAAGAGCCGCGAGAAGTGCGAAGAAAGGTTCCGCTGAACGAACTTCGTCCCCAAAATATTCGAACGCATGTGGCAGAGCGTGGCAGATTGGAAAACCCAAAGAACGCAGGCGAAACGTGTTCAGAAATACGTTCATCTGATGACGCACCCGAATCGCGCTGTCCCGCAGGTTGCGATAATAAAAACCAAGGCCGGGATCGATGAATATCTTCTCGACACCCTGACTCGTCGCCAACTCGATTTGGCGCGCGAAGTAATCCTGCATGGTCGCAATTGGATCTGTACTAAAATCAAAATCGCCGACCTCGCGCACATTATCCCCTTGCACAAAGCAAATAATCACTGCCGCTCCATGTGCTGCGATCATGCGGAACATTTCCTCGCTTCCCGCATTACCAGTCCAATTCAGAACATTGGCCCCGGCTTCCAAACAAGCGCGCGTCACGGTGGGTTGGTAGGTTTCGACCGAGACGAGAATATTTTCAGCCCGCAACCCCCGAATCACCGGCAGAAGCTTGCTGTTTTGCATGGGGCCATCCGCACGCTCTGCGTTGGACAAAGACGATTCTGCCCCAACGTCAATCAGATCGGCGCCTTGTGCCGCGAGAATTCTTCCACGTTGAATCGCGCTTTCCGCTGAAAGGCAGACGCTCTCGAGATACCAGGAATCAGGCGACAAATTGACCACGCCCATGATGGCTGGATTGGAATTAAAATCGAAAAACTTCTCGCCAATGGAGAACTCTTTCACCGCGGCTTCCGCAGCGCCCCGATTTTTTTCCAGCAATTTGGCCAAATGTTCGAGAGTCAGCATGTTGATTTGATTTTGAGCGATGCAGAATTGCGAAGCCCGAAAAAACTGGTGCGCCCGGCGCGACTCGAACGCGCGACCCTCTGCTTAGAAGGCAGATGCTCTATCCAACTGAGCTACGGGCGCAACTGCTTTAATTATGCGCGGATTCGTATTTGAGGCAAGCTTGTCGCAATTTCCCAACACATGTGCGAGTTGACTCAAATTAAATGTTACCGTGGCTGGGCGATGGACGAGGGGCCCGGAAGGTTCTCCGATAAACCCACTCACCGTTTCAATTTCTCTGATAAAATTGAGCGTCTTGCTTTACAGCGGGAGACGAGATGTTTAATCTCCGCTCATGCCGACGGAATTTGATGCATCCGATTTTGTGGACAGCGATTTTCAACCATCGCGAAAGACCGGTTACTCCAGCACCATGACTTCTTCATCCAGCGCTGATTTTAATCGCCCTCCCACTCGCGAAGAAGTGGATTCGCGCGTCAACGAAACCCAAAGCAAACTCGCCGAACTCAAGCGCGCCCAGGAAGAGCTGGAACGCGAACGCGCCGGACTCGAAGAATTGCGCCGTCGCCAGATGGAATTTCAAACCGGGCGCGAAGAAATGTTGCAAAATCTTACGCGCGGCCTCGGCTTGCTCGAAGAAGCGGAATTTGCCGCGCGCCGTGACGCCGAGCAAATGGCCAAAGCGGTTTACGAATTGAAAGAGGCGCTGCAAAAAGTGCAAAACATCAGCCAGGAAACCTGGAGCAAAGACAGCGTGAATGTGGAACTAACCCGCGCGCTTACCACCATTGAGAACGCCCGGATGGAATGGAATTCGGCTCGCATGAAGTTTTCGGTTCTTTCGGCAGCACCCGTCACTGGAAAAGAAAAGCCATCCAACGACGTGGCTCAGCCGGTCTTTGCCACGCAGAGTTTTGCGCAACTCTTTAAACTCGGTCTCGCCTTAACCTGGCCGCTGGTCCTGCTTGGCCTCGGTATTTTTCTGATGCTCATTTTGCGGCGTTAGACTGACTCGCATGGGACTGTTCAAGAAAAAAGCGGATCCCATTTCGCAACGAGCAAAAGCTTTGAACGCGGAAATCGCGGCACTCGAAGCCAAAATCCAAAAGCTCAATTCGCAACCGGCACAAACTGCAAACGAACCGCGAGTTCGATCCGCGCCTTTTCCCGGGCGCAACACCGCGTCTTCACCCGCACCGTCGCCCACGCGCGAACCGATTTTCGAGAAGGTGGACCAAAAGCGGCTTCAGTCGAGCGAACCGACCACGCCGCCGCAGCAATACAATCAACTCGGCGTGCGCAAATATGATCTGCTCGGTTTTCTAGGGCGCATTAAGGGCAACTTTCGGTCGCGTCCAGCGGCGAACCCGAAGCTAGTCAATTATCTCGCGGCGGGGAGTATTCAAGGTCTGCGTCCGCTTCGTTACGAAAAGCGTGTGGCGCGAAATCGGTTTGTGGTTGTGACAATTGTCCTGCTCTTCGCGGCATGGGGAATCATCGCCATGCTGACACGGCATCACTGAATCACGGTTCATGAAATCGACTCACCGATTGCCCATCGCGAGCCTGCCAATTCAAACGCGCGACGGAATTTTTTTGGCGCATTATTCTGAATTGGGTCTGATGCAGATCGATTTTCCGTCGGAAAAAAAACCGGTGCCCGCGTGGGTGGAAATTCCCGGAATCCGCGCCCAGATTTCGCGCTGGCATAAACTCACCACGCGGTCCTTGAAGGAAGTGCTATCCGGCAAGCCCATTTCAAATCCACCCCCGTATGATTTGAGTCACGCGACTGAATTTCAACGACAGGTTTGGTCGGCGCTGGAGAGAATTACGATTGGCGAAACCAAAACCTATGGAGAACTTGCGGATGAAATTGGAAATCCAAAAGCAATGCGCGCCGTGGGCCGGGGCTGCGCCACCAATCCAATCCCGATTTTGATTCCATGTCATCGGCTGGTCGCGGCGCGTGGAAAAATCGGCGGTTTTTCCGGCGGATTAAAATGGAAAGAATCCCTGCTTAAAC
>JBKJOA010000037.1:0-2573 GCA_046593365.1 Limisphaerales bacterium | reverse complement strand
ATTTGAAGGACATTTTTTCGACTAGTGATATAGCTTCGAAACTCGACTCCACAGGCGAGAAGCTATTCGTGCAAATTGCCGCTGAGATACGGAAAACATCTGAAGACCGGTATTTTCGGAAAGAAACATTTGCGGTTATTTTGCCAGCCGGAAAACCTCCCGAATCCGCGAAAAAACTGGCGACTCAGTTTTACCAGTCGCTCGGCTTGAAAGAACCATTCTTTCTGGGTGAGCGTGTCGAAAAAATCGAAAACTCTGTAGATTTTCATCCTGAAAGTGGGGTTGAGCTTACCGAGGCTCGTCCATTCAACCTGATGTTTAAAACTTACGTGGGACCAGTCGAGAGTGAGGACAACGTTGCCTATCTCCGCCCTGAAACCGCGCAAGCTATTTTCGCGCAGTTCAAAAACGTTCTTGAAACCTGCCGACAGAAAGTTCCGTTCGGCATCGCCCAAGTGGGCAAAGCATTTCGCAATGAAGTGACGCCGCGCAATTTTACTTTTCGTTCGCGCGAATTTGAGCAGATGGAATTGGAATTTTTTATCAAGCCCGACGAAGTGGTGGAAGCGATTTCTGGAAACGTAGCGTCGTTGTCAGAAGCGTTGGGAGTTCCGCCTTCAGGCGGTTCCGAACCGGCTAAAGCCGGAACTCCAAACCAACCGCAGCCGAATTGGGGCTGGCAGGCGTGGCATCAATATTGGGTCGAAGAACGCGTGAAGTTTTATGAAGGTATCGGGCTGTCGCGTCAGACGCTTGGTTTTCACATTCAAACGGCGGAGGAACTCGCGCATTACGCCCGCGCCTGCACCGATATTCTTTTCAAATTTCCGTTCAGCAAAAAGGACGACCAAGGCAACGTCGTCGGCGACGAGCTTGAAGGCATCGCAGCTCGCAGCGATTTTGATTTGTCACAGCACGAACGTTTTTCCGGCAAACCGATGGGAGTCTTTGATGATGAGTTGCGCGGGGCGTGGGCCAAACTCGACGACGCCAAGAAGCAGGAACTTTCCCAACGTTATTATGAAGCGCGTTTGAAATATTTGACCAAGTCAGGCGTGGAACAGGCTAAGGCCGAAAAGCAGGCGAAAGAAAACGCCGACGGTCTCGCGAAAGGCCAGTACATTCCGCACGTTATCGAGCCAAGCGCGGGTGTGGATCGTTTGATTCTCGCGCTGATTTCCAATGCGTATTCCGAAGTGACGGAAACGGACGACAAAGGAAAAAGCGAAACGCGCGTCGTGATGAAATTTCATCCGCGCGTCGCGCCAATCAAGGTCGCCATTTTTCCGTTGTTGAAAAACAAACCGGAGCTGGTCAAGCGAGCGTTGGCCGTGCGCGACTTGGTTCGCCCGCACATGAATGTTTTCTACGACGACGGCGGTTCAATTGGCCGCCGCTATGCGCGGCAGGATGAAGCAGGCACCCCATTTTGCATTACAGTAGATTTCGAAACGTTTGAAGGAGTGAAGGAGGGGCCTGTAGCGGGAGAAAAGGATACGGTGACGATTCGTTATCGCGATGATGGGCGGCAGGAGCGCGCAAAAATTTCTGAACTGCTTTCGTGGTTGTTGGAAAAGATTCGATGATTGAAAGCACATCAAAAAAGTCGGCGCGCATTTCCTATGGAATCATGGCGATTCTGTTGATCGTTGTGGGCTGGTTTCATGTGGGGACATTGGTGTTAGCGGCGATGTTTGGTTATTTCGCACTGGAGAAGTTTAGTTTTGGGCGCAGTAAAACTCTGGCGGTTATTTTGTATTTGATCGCTGTAATCAGCATTGGTTACGGCCTTTTTCACTTTTCGCGTTTGGCGTATGATGCGTTGCCAAAAATTGCGGCGGACACCATTCCAGCGGTGGTGGGTTATGCGGAGAGGACGGGGCTCGAACTTCCCTTTACCGATTATGCGAGTTTAAAAGCGGTGGCAATGAATGAATTTAAGGAACAGTTCGGCCAGATTGGGCGCTACGCCGGCGTGGCGTTTGTTCAGTTGGCGATGTTAATAATTGGTCTAGTCATCGCCTTGAGCCTATTTCTGAATTCGCGTTGGGAAGTGGATGACGATCCTGAAGCAATCAAGAATAACCTTTATTCGACCGTCGTTGGGGAATTGATTCTTCGCTTTCGCAATTTCTATCATAGCTTCGGCATGGTGATCGGAGCGCAAATCATCATTTCGATTTTCAACACGGTGTTTACTTGCATCTTTCTTCTTTGGAACGGATTTCCCTATGTTCTTGTGATCATGGTTCTCACGTTTCTTTGCGGTTTATTACCGATTGTTGGGAATATTCTAAGCAACACGTTGATTATTGGAGTTGGTTTCACGATTTCACCGAAGGTCGCGCTCATGGCGCTTATTTTCCTCATTGTGATTCACAAGCTGGAATATTTTCTCAACAGCAAAATCATCGGAGACCGAATTAAAAACCCGATGTGGCTCACGTTGATCGGAATTGTGCTTGGGGAAAAACTAATGGGAATTCCTGGAATGATTCTCGCCCCGGTCGTTTTGCACTACATAAAACTCGAGGCATCCCGAAACAAGTTCTCCGATACCACGGGCCCGCAAC
>JBKJOA010000011.1:0-19104 GCA_046593365.1 Limisphaerales bacterium | reverse complement strand
CGCCACAAGGTAAAATCCGTTTATGAATAGATCCATATTTTACATCATTGGTGTGATTGTAGTGGTGGTGGCGCTTTTGCATTTTCTTGGGGTGTATTAGCCTCAATTTCTGATTTGGAAAGCAGTTCGCTGTTGATATCCCGTGAGGCGGCGACTTCTTGAGCGGAGAGCAAGACGGCGCTTTTGATCAGGCGGCAAAACTCTTTTTTTGTGACGCGCTGACGCGTGCCCTGTTTGGTGTTGAGGTCAGACATGGTTTTGTATTCAACGGCCAAGCGCTCAAGGAGTGCTATACGAAAGTATTGCTGGTCGAGTTTCCAGGTCTGGCCTTGGCGCAATTTCATCTTGAACTTTATCCCTGGTGCGATGCAGTTGCCAGCTTCACCTCGTCGAACTGGACGGGTCAAAGTTTTACCACTTCAACTTGGCGGGCAAAAATTCGCTGATCAGATCGTCGTAGAAAGGGCGGAGTTCTTTCAGATTCGGCTTGGTGTGACTCTTGGTGTAGAGGTCGTAGGGATTGAACTTTCTCACCCAATCCAACATGCGCCGGTCTTCGTCGTTCATTAAATAGTCGTATTCGTTTTCACGATGTGCCGGATAAAACGAGTGATAACGAATCATGTAGAGCGCTTCGGTCGGGAGATAATCTTTGACGGTTTGATAGAGATACTCGTCGTGTCCCCATGACAGGTGGACGCTGTTGAGGCCGCGATTTTCTTCGTATATGCCAAGGCGGGTTTTGTATTTCGGATTTTCGTTATCAGGATTGGCTTCAAAAAAGCGCGGGAAAACAATTTTCCCGGAGTAAGCACAGCCGACTGGAAAAGTATCTCCAACCACGGCCCATTGCGGTTCGCCGAAGAGGCAGAGAATTTTTCCAAGATCATGAATCAATCCGGTCAGGATGAACCAGCGCGGGTGTCCATCTTTGCGGATCTGCTCGGCTGTTTGGAGAAGATGGTCCAGTTGCGTCAAATCGGTGTCAGGGTCACTATCGTCCACGAGCGTGTTCAGAAATTCGAGCGCTTCCCAAATGCTCATTTCACGACGATGGCTGGCGAGAAATTCGCGGCGTTTTTCTTGAACGAAATCAAACGTTTGGTAACGATGGTTTAGCCGGTAAAATTCGCGGACACTTGGACGCGCGGTGTTTTCGTAGTCGCGAAATTGCTCCTCCTTTTTATCTGGATTCGTGCCGACGAGACTTTCCGGGTAGCGCTCTTTGACGAAATCTTCCCACTCTTCAAGGTTGGCGAGCGGTGTATTTACAGGGCGGGAGCTTTGACGCGTTTCCATTTTATTAAAAAAAGTTAAGTATTTAAACGACTTAATTCTGGTACAGATTCTGGCCCGGCACAATTTTTCGCAAGAACATTTTGACCAGCGACTACGGATTGGTCTTGCGCTGACGGTATTTGTCCAGGGCAATCGCCAGAATTATCACGGAGCCAATGATAATTTCCTGCATGTAGGTTGGCCATCCCATTTGACTGGAGCCGTTGCGTAGCACCGCCATGATCAGCGCCCCAATCATGGAGCCGAGAATACTGCCGGTGCCACCGCTTAGACTCGCGCCACCGATCACGACTGCGGCAATGATGTCCAGTTCAAGGCCGTTCGCGCCACTGGGATCGCCTTGGGTCAATCGCGAAAACTGCATCAGCCCGGCGGCACCGAAGAACAGACCGGCAAAGGCATAGATAAAAGTTTTGTGCAATGAAACGCGGACTCCAGAAAAACGGGTGGCTAATTCGTTGCCGCCAATCGCAAAAATGTAACGACCAAAAACTGTTGTGCGCAGAACGAGTGAAAGAAAAATGGCCAATGCCGCAGCAATCCAGACGCCGTTGGGCAAGGGGAGAAGTTGCGTCGAGTCTGACAACGCCATGATGTTGTTGAGCGGATTCTCAGGCGGGTTGACGGTTTGACTTTTCGAAAGCCATTTGGCCGTGCCGCGCGCCACACCCATCATGCCGAGTGTTACGATAAACGGTAACATCCGCAGTCCGGAAATGAGAACGCCGTTGGTCAAACCGATGAATCCGCCTGTCAAAATTGTGAGCGCCGCCGCCACGCCGGGAGAGAATTTGCGGTCCAACAAGGTCGCGCCAACAACGCTGGTCAATGCCACCACCGACCCGACGCTAAGGTCAATGCCACCGCTAACGATGATCATGGTCATGCCGAGCGCGCCTATCGCCACAATAACCGTTTGTGTGAGGATGATTTTGAAATTACCGCCGCTCAGGAAAAACGGGCGCACTTCTGAGTTTAAAGAAAAAAGTCCAATCACGAGCAGCAAACCGAAAAACGGCCCCAATACATTGAAGAGCGTCCAGAGCTTAGTTTTCTTCTGCGGCGCCATTGGTTATTTCAGATATTTGTCGAGGGGAGGATAGAGCAGTTCTTTGATTTCTGGCTGTTCCATGTTTTCGGATGTAACAGCAACGACGCCTGTGTCGATGCGCTTTTCGACTTTTTCTCCGCCCAGGTGTTTAACCATGGTTTGGACCGAGAGGTAGCCCATCTTCATTGGATTTTGGACGATTAAGGCTTGCACGTCGCCCTTTTTCAGATCGGCAACCGATTGCGATCCCGCATCGAAACCGATCATCTTTATTTTTCCACCGGCGCGGCCAATGTCGCGCAAGGCCTTTGCCATCGCCACGGTCGGCGGTTCGCACGGACAAAAAACTCCATCCGCTTCACGTCCAAAACGATTCAACAGATTCTGCGAAGCCTGATAACACAACTCGCGGGTGGCACCAGCATACTGGTCGGAGGAGATAAGTTTGATGCCGGGAAACTTTTTCAGAGCGTCAAGGAAACCCGCTTCACGTTCTTCCGTGCTCGCGGAACCGACCGCGTAGCGCAACAAAATCACATTGCCCTTTCCGTTGAGCAGCGACCCCATTTTCTCTCCAGCCAATTGGCCACCTTTGAAATTATCGGTCGAAACGTAGCTGACATATTTTTCCGTCTTCAAACCGGAATCCATAATCAGGACTGGAATCTTGGATTGCATCGCGTTGTTCACCGGTTTGACCAATGCCTGTGAATCGAGCGGAGCGAGAATAATCCCGCTCACGCGGCGCGTCGTAAAATTCTCCACGACTTGAATTTGCTGATCACGATCATCTTCGCGCAATGGCCCTTTCCAGATGAGGTTGATCTTAATTCCTTGTTCGGCCAATTCGCGTTGCGCTTTGACCGCGCCCGCGTTGATCGATTTCCAATATTCGTGAGTGGTTCCTTTTGGAATAAGCGCGATGGTATAATTTTTGTCCGCAGCCGGGAGACTGGCGGCGGCGCAAAGTGAAACAAAAAAAGCAACCAGGCTGCGGAAAATGGATTTCATGTGGGTTACCCTAGAAAACCGGGGTGGAGTTTTCAATTCTTTCCTGTGCCAATCTTTGCGGCGCTTTGACGAACCATGAATTGGCGACGGGTTCAATTTACAAACTTAAATTGCCGATTATACGCCCAACCTGGTCCATTTCGCGTTGCCCTTTGAGCATTTTACCACGGCTTCGATGAAGGCCATGCCGCGAACGCCATCTTCGATTTTCGGGAAGTCATTTGCCATATCATCCTTCGTCAACTTCTTGCCAGCCTCTCGGGCACGAATGGCATTCGCGAAGTTCTTGTAAATATTGGCAAACGCCTCGAGGTAACCTTCGGGATGAGCCGGCGGGGTGCGTCCTGCGGCTTTGGCTGCGTCGCTTAGATAGCCTTGCGCTGTCCGATAAATCTGCATGGGTTGGTCGGGCCACTTCACCAGCAGCGTGTTCGGTTCCTTTTGATGCCATTCCAGGCCGCCTGTCTCGCCATAGACACGGATGTTCAAGTTGTTTTCTTCACCGACACTGATTTGCGATGAGTGTAGAATTCCTTTCGCGCCGTTGTCGAAACGGAGCAGGACATTAACATCGTCATCGAGTTTACGGCCCTTTACGAAAGTCGTAATATCCGCAGCGAGTTCTTTGATTTGCAGACCGGTGATATATTCCGCGAGGTTTTCAGCATGGGTCCCGATGTCGCCAACGCAACCGCCCGCGCCGCTGCGTTTCGGATCGGTGCGCCACGCGGCTTGTTTTTGGTCGCCAGCTTCGAGACGGGTGGCGAGCCAGCCCTGGGGATATTCGACGACTACCTTGCGAATTTTTCCAAGCTTGCCCGAGCGAACCAATGCGCGCGCTTCTTTGACCAGAGGATAACCGGTGTAATTGTGGGTTAGCCCGTAGAGCAACCCCGTTTTTTTGACGATGTCTTTGAGCTTCTTTGCTTCCGCTACATTAAACGTTGCTGGCTTGTCGCTGAGAACGTGGAAGCCCAGTTCGAGCGCCATTTTCGCCGGAGAAAAATGCATGTGATTAGGAGTGACAATCGCGACGAAATCCATCCGTCGATCTGCCGGCAATTTGGCTTCGCTTTGGATCATTTCTTCGAATGTGCCGTAGCAACGATTTGGCGGAAGGAAGAGGTCCGCACCGCTCGCCTTGCTGCGCGCGGGGTCGGAACTGAATGCGCCGCAGACCAGTTCAATTTGTTGATCCAGCGCCGCTGCGATTCGATGGACAGCACCGATGAAAGCGCCGCGACCACCCCCGACCATTCCATAACGAATTTTTCTGCTCATAAATTTACGACTCTGAAACTAGAAGTTGAATTATTGGTCACGCGGACTTTATATTGCACCTGTTTTTCAAGTCAACGAGACTTGTTTCATATGTTTACTGCCGCTGATTTTGCCAAACGACTGAGTGGGGAGGTAATCGGGGATGGCTGTGTCAAAATTACCGGATTTGCTCCTGCCAGCGCGGCTATGGAAGGCGACTTAACTTTTGCGGAGAACGAGAAATTTTTCGTCACTGCCAATCAAAGCGCGGCGTCGGTCATTCTGGTGGACGGCGCTTTCCAATCGGCCAATAAAGTCTTGATTCGCGTCAAGAATGCGCGCATCGCCTTTGCCAAAGCGCTGCCGCTGTTTTTTCCAGAGCCAGAATTTACCCCGGGAATTCACCCGACTGCCGTGAGGGATTCGTCGGCGGAAATTGATGCGAGCGCACATATCGGCCCTCATTGCGTGGTTGGTGCAAAAGTTAAAATCGGACCTCGTACTGTGTTGCAAGGCGGAAATCATATTGAAGCGGGATCTATTCTCGGTGAGGAAACGCGCCTGTTCCCAAATGTAACCCTTTATTCCGGCACCCGGATCGGTAATCGCGTACGAATTCACGCAGGCTCGGTGATCGGTTCTGACGGCTTCGGCTATGTCTTTGATTCCGGATTCCATCGCAAAATTCCGCAAGTTGGCTATGTGGTGATTCACGATGACGTGGAGATCGGAGCAAACGTGACGATTGATCGCGGCGCGCTTGGGCCGACCACCATCGGCAAGGGAACGAAGATCGATAACATGGTGCAGATCGCGCACAATGTAACGATCGGCGAACATTGCGTGATCATTTCGCAGACAGGAATCGCCGGCAGCACAAAGCTGGGAAATTACGTGACCGTGGCGGGACAAGTTGGAATTGCCGGGCATTTGAAGATTGGAGATCGCGTCACTATCGCCGCGCAATCCGGAATAATGCACGACCTTGGGGAAGGCGAAAAGGTCTGGGGATCACCCGCTCTACCGGATCGCCGTATGAAGCGACAATTGATTTCCATCCAACGTCTTCCCGAATTGTTGAAACGCATCGCCGAATTGGAAAAGAAATCGCCGCCACAATCTTTCTGATGCCGCACTCCAACGAATTACTGAGGAAACCGCTTCTCACGGCTTTGAATCCGGTGTTGGAAGCTGAATGCAGACGGAGAAAACCGTGACAGCGGCTGCCTTTGAAAGTGGTTTCGAAGATTTATCGTATTCAATCACGCTTTCAAAAAAGCGTTCTCCTGCTCTCCGCAAGCTATTCGCCTCCAGCACGACCCTTCCAACCCCCGCCTAGCAAGTTCAGGCTAACCGTCCAAAGCCGCCATCGTAAGGGCTTCCAGAAAGTTTCTGGGTCAAGCAGATCGAGGGTAGAAACACTGTTTGGACTGCCCGGAAACAGTAAACGTCCACACGTAGATGTCGTAGCAGAGGGGCTACGACATTTAAGATGAGGCTTAATGGTTTCGTTCATGCAGAACCTGGCCGTGATCCAAGTGGGCGGTTGCCGAAATAAATTCTGGTACGGAAGAAAATTTCTGATCGTAAAGCGCGATCAATTGCCGACCAAGCATCGTCCATGAAAAGCGCGCTCGGGCGGTATCTAATCCGGCTCTCTCCAAATTGTTTCGCAGTTCAAGATCACGTAGGGCGCGTGCTGTTTCGCGGACGAAATCTTCGGAACGATCGGCCAGAAGAATTTCTTGGCCGTGTCGCAAATTGAGTCCCTGCGCGCCGATGCTGGTTGAGACAACGGGCGTTCCCATGGCGAGAGACTCGACAATTTTGAGGCGCGTTCCGCCACCAATGCGGAGCGGGACGATTTGCAGCCACGCTCGACGATAATAGGGACGAACATCCGGCACACCGCCAGTCACTATGACATTGGAATTTTTTCCGTAGGCGAGAACTTCGGAAGCGGGCTGCTTGCCGACGATTAAAACTTCCAGATCGGGAATTAATTTACGAAGTGGCTCGTGAATTTCCTGAAAATACCAGCGTAGCGCGTCGATGTTCGGATTGTAGTCCATCGCGCCGCAGAAGATAAGGGACGGTTTTGCTGAGCGCGGATCGTCCGATGCGTCGGGACGGAAATAATTCAGATCAACTCCGTTTACGAGGACGGAGATCGTCATCTTCTTTTTTACGTAGCGACGCAGAAAAGTTTCGTCATCGGCTCCGCAGACCATTTCCACCGTTGCGCGGCGAGCCACCGCACGTTCAAAAAGCCAGAGTTTCAAATAGCCTTCACCCCGCAGCAGCTTTGTTCGCCGCGAAAAATTCATCCGGTTATGCTCCATGAGTTGAAATTGTAAATCAACCCGGCTGCGGTCGATAACGAGCGGTATGTGGCGATGTTTACGCATGAAATATTGAGCGAGAACAATGTCACAAGCGTGAACCGCATCGTATCGTCCCGCCGCGAGAATTTTATCCAGAGCTTGTTCAACGTGCGGCATGGTCCAGTGGGCGACGTTGGGCGGAAGTGGATTAAGCAGTCGTGCTGGAAAAAGTTTTTGCCATTCGGGATGGTGAAAAGAAATGAACTCGACTCGATGACAGAATTTTTCGAATACCGGTTTGTGTTCTATTCCTTCTCCGTTCTCAGCGAGTGCGAACAAATCGACTTCGTGAACCCGGGCAAGTTCGCGCAGCAAATGAAACGTCCGGTGATAAGTCCCCCGATTCAGCGGCCACGGAATGTAAGGGTAAAACACCAAAAGTTTCATAACCGGATCAATTGAATTTTCTCCAAAGTTCTTCGTACGCTTGAACTAGTTCCGTGAAATTAACGGCGTCGGTGCGCAACTCTGTTTGGAGCCGTTTCAGCAGAGATGGATTGGTTAATGCAGTGGGTTCCCAAAGAAGGAGTGCGAGTGAATTGAGCAATCGTTCACGTGGATACCGAAACCATTTCCCATCGGGGGAACTGGTTTGAAACGTTTTTAAATTAACTAGAACATTGTGGAGAGAATTTGTTTCAGGACATTTGTCGAGAGAACTGGTGAAATAATCGGAAGGAGACAAAAACATTTTGTGGAGGCGTAAACTTTCCAGCCAAAGCCAGACTTTTAACCCAAGGAGGCTGAGTTCTCGCTGTGTCTCACAAAGGTCAATTGTTGAATCGTTCACGCGACGTGGATGCAGTTTGAATTCCACTCCGGCGCCGTGGTGTTTTCGAAGTTCCTCCATCCAAGGCAGTTTGTATTCGGGAGAAAACGTTTTCAGACGATGATTTCGCTCGCGGCAATCCCAGTGGTAGATTTTCTGCGCGGCAAGAAATGCATCACCAAAACCAAGTTGTGCTTTGGCATGGTTTCGGCCCACAAAATCAGCGTCGTCGGCTGTGAACGGCTTGCTCAGAAGACGTTCCCGGGCAAACAACAAACCGCTACAGCGATTCATTAAAAGTCGCGTGGCCTCGAACAGGGGAACCTGCTGGGAATCGCGAAACCGGGAATCACTAAACAAGTTTTCACTCCCGATGAGCGTCCGATTTCCGCACGCCAGATCATAGGTAAACATGGTCGGTGGGACGGCTTGCAGTTTTTCGCGCGACGTGATTTTAAACTCTATTTCCACTTCGGCTAGAGGTGAGAGTCGATGCGCAAGGTTGTTGACCGGGTTGCGGTATTTGCGTTCGTTGAAAAATGGATTGCCTTCTAAGCAAATATAGAATTCCAAATCATTGTAAGGCTTGTCGCCGCTGCCCGTCTTCAGAACACCGCCCTGGCCGCGACCATAGCCGCCGCCCAGCAGCAATGCTTCGAGACGGCCATTAGGAAAAATTTTTCTCACATCAGCCGCTACGCGATCACAAGTCTTCGCAAGATGCTGTTCCAAAGCATCGTCACCATCGATTGTGAAGCGCGGCTTCATTTGAAATCTGCCAGTTGGATCGGCCTCCAGGTTTTGAGAGTTTCGGTGAGGTAACTCTCTATTTCTCCAACGATTTTCGATTCTTCAAAACGCTCACGTACCTCGCAATAACCTGCAATCGCGATCCTGGCACGCAGCGTGTCATCGGCATTTAACTCGAGAATTCTGCGGGCAAGTTCTTCTGCGTTTCCGGCGGTGTAGGTCAAAGAATTTTCCCCGTGCCGCAGTAATTCTCCGCTGCCGCCCGTGGTGGTCCCGATCACCGGCAATCCACTCGCCATTGCTTCCAATGGGGTAAGCGCAAACGGTTCTGCCCATTCAGAGGTGAAAAGCAGCGCGTCGTGCGCATTGTAAACCGCCGGCATTTGTTCAGGACGACAAGCGTTGGCGAACGTCACCGGGAGCTTGTTTTTCTCTGCGAATTTTTTGAGCTGCTGTTCATACTCGTTTTCTCCGTGGCCGTAGATCGCGAGTTCTCCGGCAAACTTATCTTTTACGAGTGACATGGCTCTCAATGCAGTCATCACACCCTTATCTTCCGTGAGGCGGCCTACGTAGAGCAGGCGTTGCAGGGGTTGCCGGGCCGTTCGCGGTTCGCCGGAGAACCGATGGATATTTATTGGGCAATAGATGGCGGCGGCGTGTTGAACGTTAAAACCTGCGGCAGCGGTGAAGTCGCGCAAAGCACGGCTGCAAAAATAAATTCGTTGAAAAACGAATTGCCCGGTGGAATTGGTGGGAGCGGTTTTATTCCACCGATCCCGAAGACCGATTGTGGTGAGCACGCTGCGAATCAATTTGTGTTTCATTGACACATTTTTTGCATTCCACCAATTAAGCCAGACATCACCTTCCGCGCTGCGGGCAATCCAATGATCGCAAACTACAAACACCGTTGGAATTTGCTGGGCCTGCAAGGTGAAGACCATTGACTTGGAAAGTCCGCTCAGATTCCAAACATAGACTAACTCGGGTTGAAAGCGGCGGATGGCGTCGCGCAGTTTTAGGTTGTTGTGCTGCTCCTGATGGCGAAGTCGAAAAATGTTGAGCCACGGATGGCCAAACATGCCGTGAATTTTTAAGGAGCGCTCTGTATCTGAATTATTTTGGAAGGTCTCTTCCTGATCCAAGCCGTGATTGGAAGTGAGCACTTGAACGACGTGCCCACGGGAGCGTAACGCTTCGACAATGGTCTGGCAGTGCAGTTCATACCCGCCCACGTAATGCGGCGGATACAGGTTGCTCAAAACGAGAATTTTCATTTTTTCGATAATCTTTCCAGCCGACTTTGAATCCTGCCAGTTTGCCGCGTCGCTGGCACCAGCGGATCTGCGCGGCGTGAGGCAATTCGATCCAGCGTCGGTGTCTTGCACAAAAAGCAAGGTCGTGGCGGAAGTCGCTCATCCAGCCAAGTAACACGGTGCGGAAAAAATTAAAATAATTCGGATTCTCGCGCCACGATGCCGCCAGTGCTCGCGCATCGCCGAAGCTGCGTTTGTAGGCTTGAGCGGGCGTGTAGTTGTGCGAGTGCATCACCACAGAATCGGGGCAATACACGACTTCCAGATTTTGTGATTTGCACCAGCGAGTATATTCATCGTCTTCGGCATATTGCAGTTTTTCGAGGAACCCGCGACGCGACCAGATGTCTTTGCGAACACCGCTACTCACCATGCTGAAAAAGTGGTCCCACTTGGTCGATTCTCGAGATGATCCGAAACAGCGTTGGTAATCGCAGGCGTAAACGGCCCGGCAATCGGGTCGGGCAATTTGCTTTCCAAATACTGCGGCATTTTTTGGATTCATCAGCGCGGTGACCAAGGGCCGCAACCAATTGGAATTCTGCGGGGAGGCATCAGCATTGAGGAAGATGCCGTAGTCGCCTTGGGCAACGCGCATGCCCCAATTCATCACCCTGCTTGGATTATATTCAGACGGCTGAATTTGATGGAAGTGACGCGGATTCGCTTTCCGAATCAGCTCTGCGGAGCCGTCGGTTGAGCCGGAATCAATCACGAGTAACTCCCAGTTTTTATACTCCTGGTTTTGTACTCCCAAGAGTGTATCGCGCAAGGCCCAGCCCTCGTTGTAAGAGCGCAAAATGATGCTCACGAGTGGGTCTTTCATGCGGCAGTGGTTCTGAAAAATTTTCCGAAGCGGGCAATGAGATGTTCGCGTTCGGTGGTCTTCAACGCCGCATGCCAGAAGCTAATTCCCGCGACCAAAAATGCCACGGCGGATTCAGCAAAGAACATTACGGTGCTGCCACGAAAATCGAAAAGAGGAACGAAGCGGCCGAGCAGGAGGAATCCCACCAAGGGTAGCGAGGCGAGCCAAATGGGGATCAGGACAGTGCGGGCGAGCTGCCAGCAGGACATTTCTGCTTCACGCGCGGCGAGTGGCCAGATAAAGAACCAACCAAAAATCATCGTGGAGATCAGAGAGCCAAGAGCAACGCAGACCACATTTTTGTAGTAGAGAACCAGGGCGATACTTAATCCAAGATTCAACACTGCTTCGCCCACGCTGAATTTCATCAAACGCCGTTCGTGCCCGCACATCATGAAAATACGTTTCGAAACACTTTGCGTCACAAGCACCATGTAAGCCCAGAAGAGAAGCACCTGGCCTATCCAAAAAATCTCCGGGGTGGGCTGTTTATCACCAGTCAGAATAGTGAGGATTCCTTCCAGGTAAAAAGCGCAGATGAAGTAGAGCGGCGTTCCAATCATCAACGTGAAACGGGTGCCGTTAATCAAAAGTTGTTTTAAAAAATGTTTGTCTCCTTTGGCGTGAAGATGCGCTGCGGCAGGCGAAAAAGTGCTGGGTAGCTGTTGAGTGAAACTGCTGAACATTTCCGCGAGCTTCGCCCCTGCCTGATAAAGCGCGACTGCCGAAACAGCCAAAGCCCCGCTGATGACCAGTTGATCGGTTTTACTGAGAATAATGTTACTGACGGTGCTCACGTAGGCGAAGAGCGAGAACTGCATCGTTTCGCGAACCGTTCCCCACGAAAAATTGGTGAGCCGAATTTTTACCTTGGGCAGATGTTGGAGCGAATACATCGCTGCAACCACACAGGGCAGAATTCCGCTTAGCAAGGCATTGATGAAAATGGTGCGCAGGCTCCAATGCAGATGAATCGCGAGTGCGACCAGAACAAAATTGGCAAGTACACCTGAGGTGAAGATGATATTCGTCAGGCAGATTCGCTGTTGCCCAATCAGGATCTCTGGAAATATTCCGAGCGGAAAGGCAATCGCCATTCCGAAGAAAAACCAAACCAGGATTTCACGAAAACGTTCCTGATTTCCTGGAGTGATGTGGAAAAAACTGATCAGCTGATTTGATCCCACCAGGATTGTGAGAACGATAACAATTCCAACCCCGACATAGAGAAAAAAGATTGTGCTCAGAATGCGGCTGAGTCGGTCCCACTCCTGATGGACGGATAACTCGGCGACGCGCTTTTCCGCAGTAAAACCGAAACCGAAGTCGAGCAGGATACCGTAACCAAACACACTCCAAAGCAATGCCCAAAAGCCAAACTCTTCACGGCTGAGATTTTGGTAAAGCATCCGAAACATCAGGAGACCCACAATCATACGGATGGCCGTGCAGATATAGTTCGAAATTGAATTTCGCCAAATGTTCCGGGTTACGTCTTGGTTGGTCATGAGTAATTCGGAAGGAGGGGATTCAAGGTTGTTGGGAACGGGCAAGGCAAGCAGCCAATTCATGGGCGAGCACCCCGGCATGTGGCTCCATTAGGATGGTGTCGTGATTGCCGGGAATTGTGTGGACTTCAATTTCTGAGGCAAGCCCTGGCCAACCGTAGAGCGGGTCAACGACCTGCGCCGGGTCTTGTTCCCTCGCATTAAAGAGTACAACTTTCTGTGGGTAAGGCCGGACTAAATAATGGTTTAGCGCATCGAGATTCGTGTGATAGACATGTTCAAGACGGGCGAGGTGGCAATTCATCTCCTCCACCTTTGACGTGGCCTCTGTTTGTTCGACGCGACGGAAACGCATTTCGTCCGCGGTTCTGACGCCTCGATAGTATTTAACTTTTTCTCCGAGATAAGTTTTCCATTGCAGTGGTTTCATCTTCAAAAGACAACCAATGCGCCTTAGATAATAGCTGGTTTGCGAAAGTGGAGGAGCAGGGGCGGGAGTTTCAACGAGCGCCATCAACGCAATTTTCTCTCCAGCCGCGAGAAGCTGATGTCCCATTTCCACAGCTACAATTCCACCGTAGCACCATCCACCAAGGTAATAAGGTCCGTGAGGTTGCACTGAACGAAGCTGCTTCACGTAATAGGCTGCCATTTCCTCGATGCGCGTGTGGCTCTCTTCTTCAACACCAAAACCGAGCGACTGAAAGCCGTAACACGGCTGATCTATTCCCAAGTGGTAGATTAAACTTCCGTAGGCGAGCACGTCCCCCGGCGTTGTATGAACAAGAAAAAGCGGCGGCTTGGTTCCAAGCGGTTGCAATGAGACCAATGAGGAAAATTTAAATGCGTCAGAGCTGCGTTGAAGAACTTTGGCCAGACCTTCTATCGTAGATGCTTCGTAGAGAAGCCCAAGCGGCAATTTTTTCCCCGTGAATCGTTCGATTTCCACGATCAATCCTAGCGCCTGTAGCGAATCGCCACCCAATTCGAAAAAGCTAACGTCGGTTCCAATCGGTCGCGTTTTCAAAAACCGCTCGAACACAAGTTGAAGCTGCATTTCGAGGGGCGTTTGCGGGGGTTTGAAGGATGCGGGTGAACTTTCCTCGTTTTGAGGCGGATCAGGCAAGGCACGACGATTTACTTTTCCATTTGGACTGAGCGGCAGGGTAGGCAGAAGAACGAAACGCGACGGGATAGAATGTGCTGGAAGTTTTTCGGCTAAAAAATGGCGCAGTTCCCGTAGATCCAGATTACATCCAGCTTGTGCGACCACATAAGCAACGAGGTGCTTATCACCAGAGCCAATGTCTCTCGCCACGACCACGGCTTCGCGCACCGCAGGATGTTCGGCAAGAATAGTTTCGAGTTCGCCCAGCTCTATCCTGAATCCACGAATTTTTACCTGGTCGTCGCTTCGACCGAGGAATTCGATATTCCCATCCAATAATTGACGAGCGACGTCACCGGTTTTGTATAATCGGCTATTGGAGGCGAAAGGATTGGGGACGAACTTGTTTGCGGTCAATTCCGGAGCATTCCAATAACCACGCGCCAGGCAGTCGCCGCCAAGATAAAGTTCTCCTTCAGAACCGGTGGGCACCTTTTCGAGTCTCTCGTTGAGCAAATAAACCCTGGCATTGGCAATGGGCTTGCCGATCGGCGGTAAGGCGGGCCAATCCTTTGGCGAACCTTGTAAATGAAATGCTGTAACAACGTGAGTTTCAGAAGGGCCGTATTGGTTGTGGAGGGCGCATCCAGGAATTTTTGTGAAGAAGTTGATGAGTTGCCGGGTCGTCTGGAGTTGTTCACCAGCGGTTATTACTTCGCACAAGTGACTCGGGAAAATTTGTTCGTGAACGGCAGCCTCGGCTAAATGTTTCAATGCCACAAAGGGCAGGAACAACCGCTCTATTTCTTCCACTTCCAAAAAATGAATCAAACTTAGTGGGTCGCGACGAATTTCTTCGGAGACGAGAGTGAGTGTTCCTCCCGAGCAAAGGGTGGAAAAGATTTCCTGAAAAGAGACATCGAAATTCAGCGAGGCAAATTGCAACGTCTTTGCGTCGGGCCGGGCACTCCAGTTTTTGAACTGCCAGTGAAGCAGATTGACCAGTGGTCCTTGCGGCATTGCCACGCCTTTGGGTCGGCCGGTGGATCCTGAAGTGTAAATCAGGTAGGCGAGGCTGTCCGGTTCGGCAAGGTTTGTCGGATTTTCAGAGCTTTCTTCGGCAATTGTTTTCCAATCAAGGTCCAGGCAAACCAAACGAGCCAAACTTTTCGGGAGGGTCGGAGCAATTTTCTCCTGAGTTAAAATGATTTCCGCGTTTGAATCCGCGAGCATTAAGCTCAACCGCTCCGTGGGATAATGAGGATCCAAAGGGACGTAAGCACCTCCCGCTTTCATGATGGCTATTAAGGAAATAACCATATCCAGAGAGCGTTCGAGACTGACTCCAACCACCACCTCGGGACCCACTCCAGCCTTTTGTAGGTGGTGAGCCAGCTGATTCGCCCGGCTATTTAATTCACGATAGGTTAACGCGTGAGCACTGGTTTTATTCTCAGGAAAAGAAACAGCAAGGGCGTTTGGAACTTCCGCAGCCTTTGCTTCAAATAGAGTTTGCAAGCCGTTCCCGGATGAAAATTTACCAAGCTGATGTGGGTGAAGATAGACAGCAGTTTGGGGTTGGTTGGAGGTGATCGTAGGCATTTTGGTTCCTCGAATCAATTTACGACGGCTTGCATTGCTGGTTTTTCAATATTCTCGCGTTGAGCGAGTTCTGCTTCCTGTGTCATTAGACGATAGATGTCTGGTATGGCCTGAATGTCTTCCGGAATCACATCTTGATTGGTGAAAAGAGCGGCGTAGCTATGTTTCTCCGAGGGATGATAACCATGCATGGCGCGGATGGGTCGCTCACCCATGTGACTGGGTACAATTAAAACTCCTTCCTTAACCAGATAGATTAACTCACCAAAGTGGCGATCGGGAAAAAGGGTGCGCATTTCATCGAGTTCAGAATCTGGGAGAACACGTCCTTGCGGAACACCAGCGAGGCATCGGGTAATTTGTTCGCGAGCGTTGTCGTTGAAAAACCAGAACCGCGCCATCGTCGAGTCGTAAACAACGGCGTAATCTTTTTCCATTCGCACGCCCAGCGCGTCAACCATCGATTTGAGATCCAGCAACTCATCGCAATTCGCCATACCGTGATCGCTAAACACGTAGATCTTGATTTCATCGTAGTGTTGAAGAGCGGTTTCGGTCACCTGTTTAATCCACTGCTCATACATGCGAAGGCGCTTCGGGACTTCAGGCGATTGATTACCTACGGAATGCAAAAGACCATCCAGCCCTGGCCAATACGAGAACGCAAAATCAATTTTCTCACTTTGAATGGAGTGGATTAAATCGTCGTAGTTTTGTATTTCCGTTTTGTCGGGATTGCTGACGAAATGGGAGATTTGGTTTTGCCCGAGAAAATCGAAAATGTTCGGTCCACGATTCATTCCGTTTGGTTTCAACGGGCTTTTCTTTTCACTGAAGTCATAGAGCGTGATGTATTCGAAAGGAATGTTATAGAGGTCGAAGTAGCCTTGGAATCCCAGTTGCCACCGAACCAGTTTAGTTAACCACCGACGAAAGATGCGGCGACTGGTGAGCGCCTTGGGCAACCAGCGCAGAGGCCGCAAGAATTTGAATGGAGAGTTCTTCGGATCATAAACGAAGTAGCACCAATTGCGATGTTCCACCGGCCATCTACCCGAAAGAATTGAAGGCACACAGGTGGAGCTATATCCAAATACCGAATTGAGTTTTTTGCGTTCTGGAGCAAGCGACTTCAGAAAGGGATCGTTCTTCACAATTTCCCAACCGCACGCGTCGATCATTATAAATATTGGAAGAACCGATTTCATATATATTAAACGTCATGCACGAGCCGTTTCACCTCTGCCACCAAGTGAGTTGGGCTGAATGGCTTGGTAAATATGACTTCGGCCCCAAGGTTTTTGGAGACCGTGTTACCGTTCTGTGGAAACTCTGTCATACGGATCACAGGAATTTTATGCGCTGGATTGTTGGATGGAAAGCTTTCCAACGTTTGGTGTTCGTTAAGCGGGTCTCCGCAATCATCCATTACAACTAATTCCGGCGATTGCTCCGCAAGGGCTTGCATTGCCTCTTGACGATTTCGCGCTTTGATTAATTGATATCCGGCACGCTCCAGATGAAGTTCGATGAGGCGGAGCATGAAGGGCTTTTCATCTACAATTAGAATTTTACGAGGCGTCATAATTTGGTGGAGTTATTTTCCCTGCTAAAATCAAAAACGTTTGATCATCACAAGGGGGAGCTTGTTGCTGAAATTTTCCGAGTTCCGTTGCCAGTGACTTTTTTAATTGCTCGGCGTTTTGTTGGAAAGCGGTGGGGGTGTTGATCCATGAAATTAATCGCGCCTGCCCGAAAAATTGATTATTGCCATCGCGCGACTCCGTCAGGCCGTCCGTGTAGAGAAGCAGTCGTGAATTCTCGCTGAACGACTCCTCAATTTGCGTGAACCTTGTATCACTTAAAATTCCAAGAGGCATTCCGTCGGGAGAAATAAGTTTGGGTTCGGGAAATTCGGCGGAGGCAAGCAGAGCAGGGCAATGTCCTGCGCTGGCAACGACCAACTGGTGTTTCTGCACATCGACAAACGCGAGTTGCGCTGTGATAAACATTTCCACGTCGGAGAGGTCAGCAAAAAGCAAATGGTTCACTCGCGACAGAAGAGTAGCCGGCTGGCTTGCCAGTTCAGGGGCGCCTCGAAGCACGCTGCGCAGGATGGCCGCGAACATCGCAGCGGGAACACCTTTTCCCATCACATCAGCGATGACGAGAAGAGCAGAATGTTGGTTGATTGAAACAACATCATAAAAATCACCACCGACATGCCGCGCACTTTCGCAAAAACCCGCCAGGCTGAAGCCGGGCAAAAGCGGCAAGGATTTCGGGAGCAGCGCTCGCTGGATGCCTCGCGCAATTTCCAATTCGCGGGTAACAAGTTGATTCTCCAGGTGTTCTTCGTGAAGCCGATCGTTGGCAATCTGGATGGCTAGAAAATCCGCAAAAGTTTGGACAACATTAACGTCGGCCGCCGTAAACGCGGAGCTGGAGTTCTTGCCTATGGCCAATGTTCCAATGAGCGCTTCCGCAAAATAAAATGGATGAATTACGATTGCGCGGGCGGGCGGCAACGCGTGAAGCGGGTCAGCTTTCTCCATCGGATTCTGTGAATCGAGGCAAACATTTCTTCGCTGAGTTACCGAGGAAAGTTCCGCCGAAACCATTCGCTGGGAATCAGTCGGGATTAAGATTGGCGGCATCTGAAGATTGATCGACGAAGAAGCGAAAAGTTTCAAGGCGGTTTCACCCTTGGGCACAATTCGGAGCAGGAACCAATCTGAACCCGTTATCTTGACCAGATCCTCGCAAAGTGATCGAGAGAATTTCTGAATGTTGTCAGTCTTGCCGAGTTCCCTGCCGTTTCGAAAAATAGCGGACAAACTCTCGTAGCAGGAACTTAATTCCTCAGCCATTTGGCTAACAATACTCTCGCTCTCAGCAAGTTTAACGGTGAGTTCTTCCAGAGATGGCTGCAGAACTTTTTTGGTTTTGCTACCTGAACCATTGCGAAATTTCCGCATCGTTAATGTATTTTCGCCAATGCCGCTGGCGTAGCTTACCTCGTCAACCATGGATAATATGATGAACAATCCCCGACCGCTTTCACTTTCCGGATCAGGCAAGTCCACTTTGGCCGGCAACTCCAATCCCGCAGTGTGATCGTGAACACGGATTTCAATGCGGGTGTCATCACAGCTTAATTCAAGTTCGATTTCGTCCATCTGTCGCGATGGAAGCGCATAGACCACCGCATTGTTGCAGGCTTCCGCCAGAGCGTATTCACAGGCCGTGAGCTCGTTTTCCGTGCAGAAGTTGGCCGCGAGGAATTCGCGCGCCGCACGCACGGCTGGTCGCACTTGCTGAACCTCGCAAAGCAGAGAAATTCGCAGGCTTGTGCTTGTATTTAATTGGCGTGAAGCAAGCATGATTAACGTTTGTTAACGTTTGATGATTTCAAAAATTCTGTGCATGCGCGTTAGCTCCAGGACTTGTTGAACCGGGGGAGTTGGATTAAGCAGGCGAACCTGGCCGTTGCGTGTGCAGGCCAACTTGTGCAATGAAATGAGCGCCCCCAAGCCACAACTATCCACGAACATGGTTTCAGAAAGGTCAATTTCAATGACCGATTGCGCGTCAGTCAGAGCAGCGCGTGCGTGATCACGAAAGGAATTTGCGTTGGACGCGCCTAATTCTTTCATTCCGGTGATGGTTAAGGTGTCGCCGCAAACTTGAACTTTCATACATTCATATTTACCAATTTCCGAATTCCCTCTTTCACCCCTTAGTAAGATGGTCTGATTATAGTTTGGGCGAATCAGGTGTAACAATCGGGTTGAAACACCTTTCTTTCAGCAGCGAAAGTCCGCGAAATTTTCTCAGCAGAAGCCTGAAGTTACTGACCCAGAAAAACAGCCGCTTAACGTGCCGCCCAAGTGAAAGGGCGTTCTTTTAACTCACTGGGATCGGTGGCGGGCTGCCTGGCAAACTTCCGTTTCGCCACAAGAACAAGCGCGCGAAAAAGGATTTTTAGGTCCAGCCACAAACCGGATTGTGCGGAGTAAAAACTTGCGTGGGCTTTCGCTGCGTCTGAACTTAAATCACTGCAACCTTCGACGTCTCCTTGAGAGATTAACCCAATGGGAGACGCGAGCCAAAGGCGTTCAAAGTCATTGTTTAATTTACCTGCCTCTATGGGTGTCAGCGGGCGATTGCCGATC
>JBKJOA010000001.1:0-3477 GCA_046593365.1 Limisphaerales bacterium | reverse complement strand
ACCGGTTGATCACGCCGGATTATCCGGGTGGGATGAAGCGGGTGGTGGAGGAGGCGTTGGGGGGGAGATGTTTTTTTTGGCAAGGCCCGGCCGGAGATCAAGGGCCAGTGCAAGGGTTCCTGGCGGACACGAAAATTTATCGGCAACTCGGCGCGGTGCTGGGGCATGAGGTGGCCAGGGTGGCGCTGAGTTTGACGGCGATACCTTCGAGCCAGACGCTGAGCGAGATCATCCCGTCGGGCGCGCCCTTGGGGAAATACGATTGCCAGTTTGCCAGCCTGAGCGCGCTGCCGCTCCGCGTGATGGAGAAGGAGATTTTTGTTCCATTGCGGGAAGGGTTGCCGGAGAAAAAATCTGCGGGGGAAAAGTTGGAGCATTGGAAAAGGAAGCTAAAGGAGGCGCGCGAGAAAAACGATGACGCGGCCATCACGGAAGCGGTTTACATGGCACGCCGAGCGGATCTTCAGTTGCGCATGGCGGATGATTTCGGCGGGAAAAAAATTGCCGGGGTGCGAACGCATTTCATCTGCTTCGGCGAGGTGGCTTTGATCGGCTGTAACATCGAGCCGTTTGCGGAGAGTGGGTTGAAGATCAAGAAAGCCTCGCCTTTCTCGATGACTTTTTTCTCTGGCTACACCAACGGACGGCTTGCTTACATGGCGACGGCTCAGGAATGGAAGAAAGGGGGTTACGAAGTGGAGAACTCGCCGTTCGGCGAGGACGCGGCGCAGGTTTTGCACCAACAGATCATCGAAACGCTTTTTTCGCTGCGAGGGATGGATTCGATTTTAAAGGTTCCTTGAAGTAGTCTGTTTCCGTGGGCTGTTTAAAAACGTTACAAATCTGGAGATTATCCCAAAGGCAAAATGATTCTTCTTACAAAATTTACGCTTTCAGTACTGATTTTCTTCAGTCTCGCCAACGCCGGATCGATGGGTTGGGCCGCGAATAATCCCCCGCTCGCGCCCAACATCACCGAACCATTTCCGGAAGGCAGAATGGTCAGCCCATCGGATGTCCACATCGAAACGGGCGCTTTCTCGGATCCAAATCCTGGCGACACTCACGTTTGCACCGACTGGGAAATCTGGACGATTTCTCCCGCTGAAAGAGTTTGGGTGACTTCCTGCATCGGCGGCATCGAAAAACTGCACACCCATCAGGCCGACGGAACGTTTGAGAATTCACATGTCGGTCGGGCCGAGTTTTTTTATGACACCAATTATCGTTTGCGCGCCCGCCACAAAGACAGCAGCGGTGATGCGCCGACGGAATGGAGCGCGTGGGCAGAACGGGGTTTCCGCACTGCGTCCCAAGTCGTGCCATCGCCCGGCGCCAGCAATTGGACGGTGAAACAGCCCGGCTACAAAGTCGAAATCGTCGCGACGAATTTCCAACTGCCGGTCAACATCGCTTTCGTGCCGAACCCCGGCGAACATCCTGACGATCCGTTTTATTATGTCACCGAGCTTTATGGCATCATCAAAGTGGTGACGCGTGATGGAACCGTTTTGAATTACGCGACGAACCTTTTGAACTTCAATCCCACCGGCGCTTTTCCCGGCTCCGGCGAACAAGGGCTGACTGGAATCGCGATTGATCCAACGAATGGCGATGTTTTCGCGAACCTACTTTATGAAGACACAAACTCGGCTGCGAATCCCAAACCGCATTATCCAAAAGTCGTTCGATTCCAGAGCAACGACGGCGGGCTAACTGCGGCGACGCAGACGACTGTCCTTAACATGTTCGGCGAAACGCAGGGACAATCGCATCAAATCTCCAATCTCTCTTTCGGGCCGGATGGAAAACTTTATGTCCACATGGGCGACGGCTTTGATATTACGCGGGGGCAAAACACAAATTCGTTTCGCGGAAAAATCCTGCGCATCAACCGCGACGGTTCAGCCGTGACGAACAATCCATTTTACAACGCCGGCAACGGCATCACTGCGACCGATTACATCTACGCTTACGGATTGCGAAATCCTTTTGGCGGTGCCTGGCGCGCGGCGGATGGTTTTCATTACGAAGTCGAAAATGGCCCCAGCGTGGACCGATTTGCAAAAATTGTAGCGGGACGAAATTATCTTTATGACGGCAGTGATGCCAGCATGTCCAACTTCGCTCTTTACGTTTGGAATCCCGCCACCGCACCCGTGAATCTCATTTTTCTGGAGCCGCAAATTTTTGGAGGCAGCGGTTTTCCCACCAACAAATTGGATCACGCGTATGTCACGGAGTCTGGCTCCACTTATGCGAGCGGCCCGCAAACCCGAGGCAAACGCATCACTGAATTTGTTTTAAACACCAATGGGAATTGGGTGAGTGGCCCCACCACCCTGATTGAATACAGCGGCTCCGGCAAAGCGACGGCGGTCGCGCTGGCCGCTGGACCGGACGGGCTTTATTTCAGTGACCTCTACAAAGATTTAAATGCGGCAACGCCGATTGAGCGCGGCGCAAATATTCTTCGCGTTCGTTATGTCGGTCTGCCGCCTGCGGGCAATGGCGATGGTTTGACCGCTGAATATTTTGACAACGCGGATCTCACGAATCGAAAATTAATTCGCACCAACGCCACCGTGGATTTCGATTGGGGCCTTGGTTCGCCCGATCCTTTAATTGCGGTTGATACCTTTTCGGCGCGCTGGACGGGACAAGTGCAGCCGCAATTCAGCGAGACGTTTACTTTTTCCACCGTGACAGACGACGGCGTGCGGCTCTGGCTGGACAACCAGCTTCTCATCGACAAATGGGTCGATCAGGGCGCGACGGAATGGATTGGAAATCTCGCGCTGACGGCATTTCGTAAATACGACATTAGAATGGAATTTTACGAAAATGGCGGAGATGCTTCGGCCAAATTTTCATGGAGCAGTCCTTCGAGTCCGAAAGCGATCATCCCACAAACACAACTTTATTCCGGCGCGACGCCCACGTTGCCGTTCAAGTTTCAATCGAGCGAATATCTGACGAACAGTCAATTTCGCGCCACTCTCACCGGCGTGCCGGGAGATATTCATCGCATCGAAGTTTCGAGCAATCTTGTGAATTGGACGTTGCTCACAATGCTGACAAATGTGAATGGCACTCTGCTGTTCACCGAAAGTTTGGGGAATAATTTCCCGCAACGATTTTACCGGATGAAAGCGGGCGGGATTTTTCCGGCAGAAATCGTCATCGACAATTCCGCCGCGACGGTCGTTGGAACATGGAGCACGGGCGCAATTCCAACGGACAAATACGGCGCGGATTATCGCTTCAAAAGTTCCGGGAGCGGCGCGGCCTATCTGCAATTCACGCCGAATATTCCTCTTGCCGGAACTTACCAGATTTACGAGTGGCATCCGCAAGGAACCAATCGCACGACGACCGCGAGCCACGTCATTCAGTTCAACGGCGGTGCGCAAACCAACAGCGTCAATCAACAAGTTGGCGGCGGCCAATGGAATTTGCTCGGCGCATTTAATTTCG
>JBKJOA010000359.1:0-14668 GCA_046593365.1 Limisphaerales bacterium | reverse complement strand
GTGTAAGCGCAATCATACTCGTGTTGCCAAAGAATTTTTCCGTCCGCTTCGTTGAGGCAAAGGACGCGTTCGCTGCCGGGAATTTCGCCGCGCGCAAAAGCGTTCGCCGGATTGGTCGCGCCCTTCGCAAGCTGTCGGTCCATGACATAGACGCGACCGCTCACCACGGCTGGCCCGGCATAACCGCCACCAATCGAAACGCGCCATCGCACCTTCAGCCCCCTCTCAGGAAATTTTTTGACAATGCCCGTCTCGCGCCAAACCGCATCGCGTTGCGGACCGAGCCACTGCGGCCAATCGTCAGCGCGAAGCACGGACACCGTGAGCGAGAAAAAGCTGAGAGCAAAGGTGAGTCGCACACACGGGAGAGATGGAAAAGTTTTCATAAACTGAAATTTTGTGAAACTAGTCACGATGGTTTCGCTGCAATTCCCACCAACGACAAGAGGCGGTCTCGAAAGTCTAGAAATTCCTCGCCGCTTCCAGCAGAAAGTTCAATCAAACTATAGAAGCGGTTGGTAGTCGGAGATTTTTCGTGTGCTTTCGCTGAATCCAAACTCGGCACGTTATAAATAGTCCAGAACTCGACAAAGCCTCTTTGTTTTGCTGATTGATGACTCTTCTCGGCTTCACCCAAACGGTTCCAGATATTTGATTTATCGGCACCGCCTTTTATCTCTATTGCGATAACGTTTTTCAGCTTGTTTGCTGAAAGCTCTTCAAAAATGCTGATGTCTGGATCAGCGGAAAACGCGATAGCGACCTTTCGCTTTGAAGCGTTGGTCAACTCCAACCGTGATTCTGTGGCCGTATCAACAGCATGCGCTACGATTTGCTGGATTATTTCAAAAACAGCGCGGTTCGCCATTTTTCCGATTCGTGTGTTTAAACTTCCACGCAACTGCGGTCCCAAAGTCAATAAACTGAGGTCATCGAGCAGATCGAGAGTTAGTTTCTCGAAACCAATTTCATTCAGCAATTCGGAGGTTCTCGTGATTAAAGCGTGGCACAATTCGTCCAGTTGCCCTTTCAAGCGCTCCGGCAACTCGCCCTTTGCTTCCAATATTTCGAAGCGGGCGAGTTTACTTTTTTGGTAAAATTCCTTTTGGCTATAGCCAAGGAGCAGTCGGTAATAACCGAGCAGATTTGGTTTAATCGCCAAGATATTTGGCAAGGCGAAAACGAATTCGCCTCTGATTCCTCGGCTGGCAAGCTTGCGAAGATCTCTCGCCGGGACACGCGCTTCCAGCTCTTTGTTGATCGCCGACAAATCAACCGCTTCAATTGCATTCGAAAGCGCCTGTTGCAGGTACAATTTCCGAAATTCTTCAAGATACGATGCGACGTTTGCTTGTGGTTTCGAGGAAGGCAGGTTGATGGGCATGTTTTTTTTCGGGATGGTGGATCCCATTTCTTTTGTGTTGTCCATTTAGAGGGCGACTCAACAACTGCGCGGCTTCTGAGGCGTAATCTGGATTCAACTCGATTCCAATGAATTGTCGTTTCAGGCGGTTACATACCACCCCGACTGTTCCGCAACCGAAGAACGGATCTAGCACAAAATCGTTTTGTTTCGTTGATGCCAGAATGCATGGCTTAACTAATTCCTCTGGAAAGGCAGCTATATGATTTCCACTCGATGGCGAAGTATTGATGTTCCAAACGCTGCGCCGGTTTCGAGTTCCACCATCGTCAGTCGATTCTTTTACGGAATCAGCGTCATAATAATAATTTTCCTCTTTTGCGAACATGAAAAGATACTCATGTGCGCGAGTGGGACGATCCTTGACGCTTTCCGGCATGGCATTTGGCTTGTTCCAGATAATGTCGCTCCGCAGAAACCATCCATCAGCTTGCAAGGCGAGGGCCAAGCGCCATGGAACCCCTAATAGTTCTTTGTCTTTGAGCCCTGGAGGATTGTCAGGTCGGGTAGACATTGCGCGATTTGGATTTTTTTTGTCTGGAGCGCGCCAACCACGATTACCGCTCGTGTATCCATCGCCAATATTCAGCCAAAGTGTGCCGTCGGGTTTTAGAATGCGTCTCAATTCGGCAAAAATGCTGGTCAATCTGTGCAAGTATGTTGCGAGCGTGGGTTCGAGACCGATCTGCCCACTAATGCCGTAATCGCGAAGTCCCCAATATGGAGGCGAGGTAACAATGCATTGCACAGAACAATCTGGAAGCCGCAGAATAATCTCTGAGACATCGCCTTCAAGCAATATCGACTCGGAAATCTGAATTTTTGACGGAGCAATTATTTTCGATCGATTCATCTATTTTTCAACAGCTTAACAAGCGCTTCAATTTTTTGAAGAACTTGGTTCAAATTTCTTGTGGAACATTTTGCCGCAGACCGTAACCGCCCAAATGTTGCAATTCGACCAGAGTCACCAATGAAATTCCCGACGCTTCCGGGCCTTTAGATAAAATGGCGTTCACGTCTTCGGCTCCAGATTCGCTCAGGTAATGCGCCAAGATCGCGGACGTGTCGAGAACGTGCGCGATCACAAGTTGGATTGGCGTTCGGAATCTTCACGCACCCGCTCTTGCACGAGTTCAGCAATGGGATCAGCGCCGGATTTGAGATGTTTCCGTCCCGCTCCCATCAAGCTTGAGGCCAGCGCACCATAATCAGGGAGAATTTTCACGGTTAAAACATCCGACTTATCCGTTTCTTTCCAATCCAGCCGGCTTCCGGGCTTGATGCCGTGTTCGGCAGCGAGCAATTCAGGAATGACGACGACATTCTTATTTTGGACTTCGGAAATCATGGTTGGAATTTAGCTGAAAGAAGGAGCGTCGGTCAATTTGTGAATGTTTGCGAATTATGCGAGCGGTTTTTCGTTTCTGAAAGTTCGGCCTGCCAGAAAAAACTTGATCAGTCTGACTTTTCCGCTTTGCCCGGCGGGCCAACTTTTTCCATCGCGTAGCCGCGCGGGTAACTCGGATGTTTCATTTCCGTGCGCAACACGAGACTTTTTCGCCGAGGGAAAATCAGAGAGAGCGCATCACGCTTTGACCAATTCAATTTTAAGCGTCCTGCCCAAGGCACGCGCCACACGATCCAGCGTCGAAAGCCGGACATCTTCAGCATGATTTTCCAAGCGTGAGATAGCGGACTTCTTTGTCTTGGTGCGTTGCGCCAAATCTTCCTGCGTGATGCCCGCCTCTTCGCGGGCTTGTCGCAGGAGGACGCCCACTTTGAATTCCTGATACCCGCTCTCAAAATTCTCGGCGAACTTTGCATCGGCGCGTTTGCGTCTGTTAATATATTTTTCCAAATCGTCTTTCATCGTTTTGTCTTTCTGTTGAGGTAATCACGTTTCCGTTGTTCGGCAATTTCGATTTCGCGACCCGGCGTTTTCTGCGCCTTCTTTGCAAAACCATTCGTCAGGATGATGAGCCTGCCTGCATCCCAAAATCCAAGCAGCCGATAAGCGGCCAATCGTCAGCACGAAGCGCAGAGACCGCGAGCGAGAAAAAGCCGGGAGCAAAGACAAGGCGCACGATAACGAGCGCTGGGAAAATTTTCATAGAATTGAACATCAGCGTTGTCAGCTAAACAGCCGATGCAAAGGGAGTCAAATAATGTGCCGTCGCACCAAACCTTAGGTTGAAAGCTTGGTCAAAAAAAACCAGCCTGGCGAAATTGCCACAATGCGGACCGCTGCTCGAAAAATTTCTTCATTAAAATTATTCAATAGAATCAGGCCTTTCCTCGCGCTTTCGTAAAAATAAATCGCGCTGGCATTGCCGCTGCTAAACGAGCGCGACGAATGAATTCCATTAAAACTATATGAAAAAAATCGAGGCAGTGATCAAACCATTCAAGCTGGAGGAAGTGAAAGACGCTCTGAGCGATGTCGGGATCGAGGGCATGACAGTTATTGAAGTAAAGGGATTTGGCCGTCAAAAAGGCCATACCGAAATCTATCGCGGGAGCGAATATACGGTTGATTTCCTCCCAAAAATTAAAATTGAAGTGGTGCTTGCCGACAGCCAGGTCGAAGCCGCCATCGCCGCAATTTTGAAGTCGGCCAAGACAGGAAAAATCGGCGATGGAAAAATCTTCGTTTCGCCCGTCGAACAATCCATCCGCATCCGCACGGAAGAAAAAGGCGAGCAAGCAGTTTAATCCCAATTCAACCAAACAAACAAAACATGAAAAAATTTTTACTGCTAATGGGAGTTGCCGGAATACTGACCACTTTCAATCTCAAAGCCCAGGATGCTCCGGTAACGGCGGCGACGCCTGCGGCCCCTGCCGCTGCTGCGCCACTACCTGATGCCACGGTTGAACAGCGCGTCGCCGATCTGGAACAATATTTTCAGAACCTTGGCGTAGGCGCGTCGGGCGATGTTAAGTGGACCTCCAAGATCGCCAACGTGCCCGGTCCCGGCCACAACGCCTGGATGATGACCAGCGCTGCGTTGGTTCTGTTCATGACGCTTCCAGGTCTTGCTTTGTTTTACGGTGGCCTTGTGCGAAAGAAAAATATTCTTTCTGTCCTGGCGCAATGTTTAGGAATTACCGGCATCGTTACCATCCTCTGGTGGGTGTGCGGTTATAGCCTGGTTTTCGGTAAAAGTTTCGGCAGTCCCTTCATTGGCGGCTCGGAATTTTTCTTTTTAAAGGGAGTCGATAGCGCTCCCAACACCGACTATTCCTACTGGGTTTCTCATAACGTTTTTTCGATGTACCAAATGATGTTCGCCATCATTACCCCTGCGCTGATTATTGGCGCGATTGCTGAACGAATGAAGTTTAAGGCGATCGTTCTCTTCGTGGTGCTTTGGATGTTTGTGGTTTATTTCCCGCTCGCGCACATGATCTGGGGCGTGGACGGTTTGATGAACGGCGTCTGGAATGGTGATGCGAAAATTAAAGCGATCGATTTCGCCGGTGGAACAGTGGTTCACATGTCCTCTGGTTGGTCGGCGTTGATTCTCTGCATCATTCTCGGTAAACGACTTGGTTTTCCAAAAGAGCCGATGCAACCGCACAGCATGGTGATGTGTATGATCGGAACTGGAATGTTGTGGGTCGGTTGGTATGGATTCAACGCGGGTAGCGCCGTGGCTGCTGACGGCATCGCTGCAAATGCCTTCATGACGACAACACTCGCGACGGCGGTTGCTTCCTTCGTCTGGCCATTATTGGAATACTTTTTCCGCGGCAAACCGAGCGTGCTGGGTTTCTGTTCCGGCGCGGTGGCGGGGCTGGTGGTCATTACTCCGGCGACCGGTTTCGTTGATCCCAGCGGTGCTGTGATTATCGGCGTGTTGGCCGGAGCAATTCCGTTCTTCGCCGTGACAAAATTAAAAGGAATGTTCGGCTACGACGACGCGTTGGATACATTCGGCGTCCATGCGGTGGGTGGAACTCTCGGCGCGTTGATGACGGGATTTCTCGCAACCTCGAAAGTGAATAGCAACCTCTCGGTCACCAATCCGCCTAACTATGCGACAACGAATGGTCTCGCCAAGCTCGTCGCTGAAGGCGGTCTTTGGATGGAGCAGGTAAAAGCGATTGGCATCACCCTCGTATTGGCCGTAGTTGGAACAGTTGTTATCGCGTTCATTGTGAAAGCGATTGTTGGCCTGCGCGTCAGCGAAGATGTCGAAACGGTCGGCCTCGATTTGTCCGAACACGGAGAAGAAGGCTACCACGGTTAAGCATTAGACCGCGTCAGTTAATACACAGTCGCGCCGTCCAGAAAACCTGGCCGGCGCGATTTTTTATGGTCCGCCGTAGCCGCCGACGTAAGGAGGCGGATCAGTCGTGTAATTAACCAAATCCACCTCCTTACTTCGACGGCTACACCCTTTTGAAACCGCTTCTAACAAATCCGAATAACCAAAGCTGTCACATTATCGCGAGAATTTTTTCCCAGCGCTTCGTTGACCAGAGTTTGCGCCGGATTGGTTTTAGCTTTTGCCAATTCACGACTGCGCAATAACTCAACCAATTGGTCATCATAAATTTTTTCCACCAAACCATCCGTGCAAAGGAGAAAAATATCACCCGGTTCGTAAGCGACCGCGCCAATTTGCGGATCAACGAATTGATTGCCGCCGCCCAACGCTTTCTGCAGCACGTTTCGTCGCGGATGTTCGCGCGCTTCGCGTTCGTTAAGTTTTCCGTTTCGAAAAAGCCAGCCGACATGCGTGTCATCGTGCGTGAGTTGTTTGATCTTCTTCCCACGCGCGGGAAGATAATAAATCCGGCTATCACCGATGTGGGCGAAGTAGATCCAGCCGGGAGTGAACCACGCGAGGCTCAACGTCGCTTGCATCCCTGCGCATTCTTCGTAGCTGTCGCCGAGATAGGACAAGGCTCGATGAATCTGGCCGAAAAGTTCCGTTAAAACATCAGAGCGTCCCGCCTCCAAACCGGAGGCAGAAAGTTGAAAGGAGCGAGGCAGTAATTTCGTGATTTTTTCCACGGCGATCTTGCTGGCGTATTCTCCAGCGAGCGCGCCGCCCATTCCATCGCTCACCGCGAAAACAAAATCGCTGTTCGTCGTCACGGCTTCGCCGAGTTTCCCGAGGTGCTGAATTTCTTTCGCATCAAACTGCAACCCTAAAAAACTATCTTCGTTATTGGGCCGGATTTTGCCGCGATCGGTCCAACCGAACCATTTCAACTTGGGGGCATTAGTAAGTTTTTTAGGTTTATCCATTCGGGTGTGACTATTCGAAGCCGGGAAGAATTGTGGCAAATTCAAAATCAATAATGCAGAAACGCCCATCGGACTGGCGATAAGTCACGTTGCGTATTTCGGGATCGTCGTGTCGCACGCCAAATTGTTCCAGTTCGGCGAACAATTCCTGGATGCGCTGGGCGTCCACATGTTCCACGCGGCTTCCACAATTCGTTGTGGTAATGCGGAGAAGGGTTGAATTCGCTTCGAGCAACTTGGGCACGAATCCGCATCCCCGATCTTCGAGATGTTTAAGAAGACGCACTTCATTGGTAAATCGAGTCTGTGCATCCGGCCCGTGGTAAGTCTTTAGCACCCGTCCATCGAAGGTCAGATTAACAGTCGATCTGAGAGTGTCTTTGACTTGCAGCATGATTATAAAATGCCAGAATTGGCTCTGTTCCGTTTTAATATGGGTGAGCTTTCGCGGCTTGGGAAGCCTCTTTGCTTTGTTGAATAAATCAAATCACGCTGGTCAAAAAGCGACAGGAAATATTTACATCCCCTGGCTCGAACAAAATCTAAACTTGAAGAATTGCGCGGGGGCAGAGGACGAAACTTAATTCTTGGAAAGCATCAGGCAAATACGGCAGGCTATCTGCTTAACAGTTTAGAACCATGAGTGAAATGGAAAACTCAGCAGCAATATTAAATTAATAAATCCGGATACCAATGAAATACAAACTCGAATACATCTGGCTTGACGGTTATGAACCCGTCCCCAACCTCCGCGGCAAGACTCAAGTTAAAGAATTTAAGAGTTTCCCCAAACTTCAGGAACTCCCGATGTGGGGCTTCGACGGCAGTTCGACGCGACAAGCCGAAGGCAAAAACTCCGACTGCATGTTGAAGCCAGTCGCAATTTACCCCGACCCAACCAAGAAAAACGGCGCGCTCGTCATGTGCGAAGTAATGATGCCGGACGGTAAAACGCCGCATCCCAGCAACTCGCGCGCGACCATTCTCGATGATCCCGGTGCGTGGTTCGGTTTCGAGCAGGAATATTTTCTTTATCAAGACGGAGTGCCGATGGGCTTTCCCACCGGCGGTGGTTTCCCGCCGCCCCAAGGTGAATATTACACCGGCGTTGGTTACAAAAACGTCGGCCCCATTGCCCGCGAAATTGTTGATGCCCATCTCGATCTCTGTTTGGAAGCTGGCATCAATCACGAGGGCATCAACGCCGAAGTCGCCAAAGGCCAGTGGGAATTTCAGGTTTTCGGCAAAGGTTCCAAGAACGCCGCCGATCAGGTTTGGATGGCGCGCTATCTTCTCGTTCGCCTCTGCGAACAATACGAAGTCGATGTGAATTTCCACTGCAAGCCGCTCGGAAAAGACGTGGACTGGAACGGTTCCGGCATGCACTCGAATTTTTCCACTACGCACATGCGCGAAGTCGGCGGCAAGGACTACTTCGAGGCGCTCATGGCCGCTTTCGACAAATACAAGAACGAACACATCGCCGTTTATGGCCCCGACAATCATCTGCGTTTGACCGGTTTGCACGAAACGCAATCCATTGATAAATTTAATTACGGCATTGCCAATCGTGGCGCGTCCGTTCGCGTTCCGCACAGCTTTGTGAACAACGGCTACAAAGGTTATCTCGAAGATCGCCGTCCGAATTCGCAGGGCGATCCCTATGCAATTGCCAGCCGCATCCTTCAGACTATCGCCACGGTGCCGATTAAGAAAACGGCCAAGGGCAAATAGAAGGAACAGCGCATCACGACAAAATCAAAACGGCGTGGATCAATCCACGCCGTTTTTTTGTTGAAGCCCGTTTTCAATTCGCCGACCGCTCCTGATTCCTGATTATTGCGTTTCAAAATCTGCCGAGCGCGACAACAACGATAGAACCCGAACTCCGAAATAAAGCGGGGAGCGCGACCGCCCCGGGCGCTTGTTTTCCGCGCCCTCGCGGAAAACCGTGGGACGTATGAAAAAGTTCCCGGCTCAAGATTCACCCATCTCGTCCGTAGTGCGGAACGCGAGGCGCGTTCCGCTACGCCCGGGGCGGGCGTGCTCCCCGAACTTCGGAATTCGGGTAGAAAAGAACTGGGTAAGAAACAGTGGCGAAAAAATTTATCGGCCAAACAAGCGTGGAAGGAAGGTGGTGAGCGGCGGCAAATAAGTAATCAAGAGCACACCGACGACCAACACGCATTGCATTGGCAAAACGGAGCGTGAAATTTCGAGCACTGGTTTACCAAAGCGATAAGAGGAAAGAAAAATATTGATCCCGGCTGTTGGAGTCAGGAGGCCGAGTTCCATGTTCGCGAGGAAAATAATTCCCATGTGAATCGGATCAATTCCGTAGGCGAGACCCAGTGGAACAATGATGGGCACGACGACCACAATTGCGGAAAACATATCCATAACGCAACCGACCGCGAGGAGACAGGCGTTAAGGGCGAGCAGGAAAGTGTATTTGGATTGAACAGTGCTTGTAACCCATTCGACGGCGCGCGCGGGAATTTGAGCATCGATAAGATAATTGGTGAAGCCCAGCGCCACACCGAGAATCAACAAAACGCCGCCCACCAACACGCCACATTCCGCCATGACGCGAGGAATGTCTCCGGGTTTTTTGAAGTCGCGATAAACAAACGTTTCTATGATGAACGCATAGAACGCAGTTACCGCTGCCGCTTCCACTGGCGTGGCAAATCCGCCGAACAATGCCACCAAAGCTACGACCGGCAAAAGGAGTTCCCACTTTGCCGCCATGAGAGCGCGCCAGGCTTCGCTGCCATCAAATTTTGGCCGATCTACTTTCTTTTCTTTCGGTCCCAGCCGAATGCCGAGCCAGATCGACATTCCCACCAGAAGCAGGGCTGGCCCGAGTCCGCCGAGAAACATTTTTTCTATGGTTATACCCGAGCCTCTGGAGTTAGAGCTGGCCACAATGGCGTAAAGAATGAGGGGCAAGGACGGTGGAAAAAGCAATCCGAGTCCGCCCGAGCCGGTGAGCAGCCCCAGGGTGGAACGCTCGGAGTAGCCAGCACCCATCAACACCGGCATGAGCAATCCGCCGAGCGCAAGAATGGTCACGCCTGAAGCCCCGGTGAACGAGGTAAAAAACGCGCAAAGCAAAACCGTCACGATGGCGGGACCGCCGCGCATTGAACCGAGCAAGGCTTGAAAAACGCGGATCAATCGTTTCGATGCGCCGCCTTCCGCCAAAAAATATCCCGCCAACGTGAACAGCGGAACGGTTGGCAAAGTGGGATTGGTCACCATCGAATAATGGGTCAAAGAAATGGACGCGATGGGGAGTCCTTCGCCCCAAAATAAAATTAACGCGGCACCACCGAGCATCACGAAAATGGGCGCGCCAAAAACCACTGCTACGACCAGCGTAATCAGCCCGGGAACAACTAATCTTTCTGGTGCAAATAGTGGGTGAAATCCCATCCAGACCATGCCGGCGGCGAGTAAAAGGGTCACGATGCGGCCGCGCCAATGATCGGATGCCTGCCGGATCAGCCGTGCGGCGATGATGCAAAAGCCGATGGGCATGATGAGTTGGATCGTCCAAACCGGGATTCCGTAAGCCAGAATTTTTCCGCCTTCGCGTTCGGATTGGACCAGTTGAATCGCAGCGAGGCAGAGAAAAACTGTGATCCCCGCCGCAAAAGCACTGCTAAAAATGCGCGCAAAAGTTTGCCAGCCACCGCGCAGAAAATTGGTCAAGGTGGAAAGGGCAAGGAGACGACCATCGCGCGCGGCAAACATTCCACCGAGCAGGCCGATGATGAGAACAAGGTGTTGCTGGAAAGCAGTCGAACCGTTCAGCCCGCTGTGGAATGCTTTGCGCAAGACGATCTCCGCCAATGGAAGTAGCATCAGGATGGCCAGCGCCAACGCGATGACGAGATTTTCCCCATTGCGAATCCAACGTCGCCAGCCGTTCGGTTCCTTGGCCGGGTGGAGAGTTGCAGAGGGATCAAGGCAGATGTCGCTGCTCACTTCTTTTCTCCTGGCTTGGCGGCGCGGAACGCTTTCAACTGACTCATCACCTCATCAAAAACATCGGTGGGAACGGTTATGCCGCGAATTTTTGGATAAACCGATTCGGCGATTTGCATCCACTGCGCTTCAATCGCGGGCGTGATGGCATGCACTTTCAACCCGCGTTTGCGCATTGCTTCAACTGATTCAACGCCCTCGCGTCTTCCATCCGCCTTGATCAATTTTCCTGCGTCCAATGCCGCTTTGCGAATCGCGTCGCGTCCCTCAGCAGGAATTGAATCCCAGGTTTTCTTCGTCACAATGGCCGCACCCACCAACGGAACCCAATTGAGATCCAGCATGTTCGGAGCGGCGTTATCGACTTGGATGGCCAGCGCGATACTCGGTGGCAATGGAACCGCATTGATCAAACCGGTTTGAAGATTAGGCAAAATGTCGGTGACTTCGAGCGGCACTGGATTACAGCCGGCGGAACGATAGATATTTTCTTCATTCGGACGATTAGCGGCCACGAATAATTTTGTTTTCTTAAGATCATCCGGACTGATCATTGGTTGTTTCGAAAAAAATCGAACCCAGCCTGTGTCCGACCAAAACAGCACCACGAAACCTTTTTCGGCGAGACGTTTCTCCAGCATCGGTTGCAATTTCTCGCCGATGTAATCGACTTCTTCTAAAGTGCGAAAGGCCATCGGCATACTTTGCAGACCAGCGACCGCCGGCTCGATTTCCGAAAGGCCGGTCGTCGTGACCATGCCCGCTTGAAGCTGGCCTAGCTTCATTCGGCGCACCATGTCCGCCTCACTGCCCATCGTGCCATCGGGATAAATGGTCAACGAAACACCCCCGCCGGGCGCTTGTTTCCATTTTTCGCCCATCGCTTGAAGGTGCTTGTAATAAGACGAGCCGTTTGGAGCGAGCGTGCCGAGTCGCACCTTCACCGGCGCTGCAACGGTGTTGCCTGTGAATATCGCGCCGAACGCTAGAGCCAATGCAGCGATGAAAAATGGTTTGCGAGTTTTACTATTCATTTCGTTGGTAAATATTTTTTCTATTCTAAAAACAAATCAGCCTTGCGCAACAACAGCCAACGCGCTCGACGCTGCATAATGGTGTTCACGAGGCGTGTATCCGAATTGGCATCAGGATTAATCGCCAATGCTCTGTTCAACAAGGATTCAAATTCTTTTCCGTCCTGTTTTTTGATCGTGACTGCTTCGGCCAGGGCGACGAATGGTGACGCGTCTTTTCCGCCTGATAATTCCACTGCCCGCGCAAATTGCTGGCGGGAACGTGCGGCGGGGTCGCCCGTTACCCCCTGGCGGCTCATCTCGTATGAAATAAGAAAACCGTGAATGGCTCCCCTGTCATAGCTCTCGTCGAGTTCCAACGCGCGGTCGATCAATGCTTCCATTGCGGGAATCTGCCCAACCAGTTCAGGATTATTCTTCGACAACGAAATGGCGGAACCCCACGCCGCCGCCGTCCAATAAAGCAGAGGCACTTCGTTTTTATTTATTTTGCGGACGGCCGCCTTTGGATCGCCCAGCAAGGCTTGGGTGAAACCGGGATGCTTTACTTCCAAACCGCGCAAACCGTATTTCTGCGCCCGCAAATAAAGTTTTCGGGCACGATCTCGCAACACTTCGGCGGCGGCAAGATCGCGTCCTTCCATTTCATCCGCATCTTGTTGCACGAAGGCAAAAGCGTATTTTGTAAAACCGCTCGCCGCCGCCGTCAACAAGCCGCGATGCTCCGGATTTTCTGCGAGAAAACTTTCCATCAACTTCAAGCTGAAGGGCACCGCCGCTTGGATCAGTTCAGGATCGTCGTCGCTGGCGAAAGTGTTGCCACTGGACGCGAGCGCATCGGAAGCTTTGTTCATCGCGAAGCGGCGAATCGAACAGCCGCTGCACGCCAGGCACGCCATGGCCAGGCAGCCCAAAATCAATGGTCGAAACCTAAACGCGTCACTGCGTCTCCATTTTTGCATGACCTTAAAATGCTTGGTTAAATCGGACAAGACGCGGAGGTTAAACATTTCTGAAAACGTTTCAACCCTTACTCTCGACTGTCTAAACAGGAACGATGCGTTTTGAATTTAACGCAAAGGCGCAAAGACGCAGAGAGCGGGCGGAGAAAACAGTGAGCAAAATCGTGTCAATGTTTGGTGAAACTGTTGTGGACGGTAAAATCTGCTTTTGCAGCCTGGAAAACCGGGAAAGGAAAAAGAAAAGAAGCTTTTAAAGAAAGAAGAAAAAACGTTCAACGCCCACTGCGCTATTGACAACCCTCATAGGGGCTCCAGCGATTTGTAAGGCGGCATAGCCATGAAATTTGAAATCATTGCTGATTTTCCCAAAGCTTGCCTTGGCGCACAACTTTACAATGGTAGCAAGCACTATTCTCTGCGTCCTGATTATACCACCAATGCTTTCCACTGACCTCTTCACAATCTGCGCCTTTGTCAGCAAATCCATGCTCTATCAAAAACCAAGGCAACTTGGATCGAAGCCAAGTCCGCCAACGATACGGATGATGAGCGTCCCAATACATAAAACTAGATGCTGCCTAACGGAGCTGAGACACAACCCAGAGAAACCAAAAACTCGAAATAAGAGCCGCGCAAACCTGAGAACGGGGCGGCTGTTAGATGCTTCAGCGAGAGCCTGTGTGAAAACTCCTCCACACGATGAAGCCTCGAAAAACCGACTCTCACATTTGAGTTATAGAACGTTTTCACAATATGGCTAAGGTGTTTTGAACCTCTTTTTCATTGTTCACAATGAACAATTTTGAGTTTTCGCACAGGCTGGCGATTTGTTAGGTGTCATGTTTCCTTCGTGCAATCATCAGCCAGAAAAAAATCTGACTTCCAAGGTAAAGAATTAGGAAGATCAAGACAATATCTCCCGCCGACCGCCAAACCTTGCCTACGTAATTCCATTCCGCACCATCGGTTCGATAACAGAGCCTAGCAATGCCCAAATAGTGAACAATCAAAATCCCTGCGGCAATAAAGCGTCCCAGTCGGAACCGGTGACGAAACGCCACAAGAAACGCGACAACCGGCCAAAGAGCAAAGCCTAACGCGAAAAAAACTCCGCTAAATGGCGCTAACAAAGCGGCGCCGAAAAACCCAGAGCCGTGACCTGCTCCTGTAAAGGCGAAAGATATCACCATTAGAACAAAATAGAATATCGTAATTCCAACGGCGAGAGCTGTAGCCTTAGACATACTCATGACACCTAACATAGTATTAAGCTGCGTAGGAAAATCCCTTCGCGGCCTATTTCCGGGGTTCCGCAACCTAATTCGGTTTTCACTTGCGCCAACCCTAGTTTTCCCGCTTCCTTTTGCAAGCATTTTTGATGGGAATCCCCGAACATTTCCTGCCCAATCCCAAGCTCGGTTTGCGCGAGCAGTTGCGGGAGGTGGCGCGCTTCAAACCTCTTTCGTAGCGCACGGAAGAAACTTATTGGGATTGGATTCGGCGTTACCTCGTTTTCCACGGCAAGAAACATCCGCGCGACCTGGCGGAAGCCGGGGTGCGGGATTTCCTGGTTTCATCTGGCCACGGAGCGGCGCGTCTCGGCTTCCACTATAAAAATAACGCAAGGTTTTCCGAGCGATGAGCGGTTTGGATTAACCAACCAACGGCGACGGGCTTCTGTTTCGGTGGAGTCAAACCTGGCTGAGAGCCTGTTTGAAAACTCATTTGGCTTCAACCCGGCGGCGTTCGGGGTTCCGCCTTCAGGCGGTTTCCGCGCTCTGCCGCCTGAAGGGGGAACTCCAAATCGGGGTTTTCAAACAGGCTCTAAGGGTATCAACAGGGGGAGTGATTCCGATTTCCGAAGGTTTGTCCAAATGGCGTTGCAGGAGCTTTTGGGGCACAAGGTGCGTACTTGCAAACGGCGTTAGCAATGTTGCAAAGGCCGTCCGCAAAGTTGTTTTTGGGGTTGGGAAGTTTGCAGGACCAACGATCT
>JBKJOA010000304.1:0-6858 GCA_046593365.1 Limisphaerales bacterium | reverse complement strand
AAGGAAAAGATTTAGCGCCGGATTTGACCGGCATGGGCGCGCACGGCGCAGCGGAATTGCTCGTGCATATTCTCGATCCGAATCGCGTGGTGGAACCAAATTTCATCACCGTCAGCGTCGAGACCAAAGATGGCGAAACCCTCGAAGGAATTGTGACGCGCGAAACCAAATCGCTCATCATGTTGCGCAATGCCGCAGGCGATACCGAAATCGCCAGGAAAAATATCGATTCACAAAAAGCGACAGGACGTTCGTTGATGCCGGATGGGTTCGAAGCTTTGGGAGAAGAAAGTTTGCGCGATATTTTGACTTTCGTTTGCGCGGGAGAAACGAGATTTCGTCTGGTCGATTTGAAAAGTGTCACGACGGCAAATTCCAAGCGCGGCATTTATGCGAGCGTTGATTCGCTGGAGGAAACATTGAAATTCAAAAAATTCGGCGTGGTGAAGGCGGGAGAAATTCCGTTTGAAATCGCCAATCCGCTGACGACGAGTTCCGGCAACAACGTCATCGTTTTGAAGGGCGGCAGCGGCGTGGCGAAGTCGATGCCGCAACGCGTGGAAATCGCGAACGTGAATTTAAAAGCGAGCAAACTGCATTTCCTCGGCGGCGTCGCGGGCTGGGGCTGGCCGTGGGGTGGCGAAGATAAAAAACTTCCGGTCGCAAAAATCACGGTGCAATTCGCTGACGGTCAAAAGGAGGAATTCATCCTGAAAAACGGAGAGGAATTCGCCGACTACAACGGGCATCAAAACGTGCCCGGTTCGAAGGAAGTGCCCGACATGCTGGAGCATGGCCAGGTGCGCTGGTTTACGAGGTCATTGAAAAATCCCGGTGTGATTCAGAAGATAACGCTGGAAAGTTTTGACAATGCTGTCGCCCCGACTTTTGTTGCGATCACCACTGAAGTCGGCGAAGGCGGTGCAAAAAATGATTCTCCAAAAACATCGTCTGCGAAATTTGAATGGGGAAATCATCCGCGCGTTTTGATTGTTGGCGGCGGTGCGTCGCATGATTTCGATCGCTGGTTCAATCAAGCGGCTGTGGCTGCTTTGTCCGCGAAAGCCTCCGTGAATTACACCGAAGACATTTCGCGCATCGGTTCCGCGCTCAAGGACATTGACGTTCTTTATTTGAGTAATAACAAACCGATTGCTGGGAGCGAATTGCGTGAACAAATTTTCAGCTTTGTCGATGCCGGAAAACCGTTGCTGCTGTTGCATCCCGCGCTTTGGTATAACTGGAACGATTGGCCGGAATACAATCGAACATTGGTGGGCGGCGGTTCGCGAGGTCATGAAAAATACGGCGAGTTCGAGGTGACGGTAAATGAGCCGAATCACCCGATCATGGGTGGAGTGCCGAATACGTTCAAAATCAGCGACGAACTCTATCAACATGTACAGGACGCCAATGGATCGCCCATTCAGGTTCTCGCGACGGGAAAAAGCCTGGTCACTGGTAAAACTTATCCGGTTGTTTGGATCACCAAACATCCCAAAGCAAAAGTGGTCTGCATCACGCTCGGTCACGACGGCGCGGCGCACGATCTGGCGGCTTACAAAACGATCTTGAATAATAGCGTCAGTTGGCTGTCGCAAAAATCAAAGTAGCTGGCGCTCAGGAAAATTTGGGCGCGGAGTTTATGCGTCTTTGATGTCCCTTCTTTGACCTTGAGTGTTTGCCTGCAAAGCCATAATTCTCTGCGCACAATTTATGCGTTTCAAAAATTTGTTATTGGTTTTCGTTTCCATTTTCAGCCTCAACAGTTTCGCCCCAGCCGTAGAAAATGGTTCGGGCAATTCCTATCTTGAAGCCTTTCATCCGCTTCCGGCGCCGAAACAAAAAGGGTTGTTTCTTAAACCGGGTGACCGACTCGCGATTTGCGGCGACTCCATTACGGAGCAGAAAATGTATTCACGCATCCTGGAGACTTACTTGACGGTGGCGCTTCCTGAGTTTCAGATTTCCACACGGCAATATGGTTGGGGGGGAGAACGAGCGCCCGGTTTTCTCGCGCGGATGACGAATGATGTCCTGCGCTTTCAACCGACCATCGCCACGACCTGCTACGGGATGAACGACCATGAGTATCGCTCTTACGAACCGAAAATCGGGAATGTTTATCTCAACAATACGATGGCGATTGTTGACGCGTTCAAGGCGCACGGCACGAGAGTTGTCCTTGGTTCGCCGGGTTGCGTCGGACCAAAAGTTCCCTGGGCCAAAACCAATTCGCAAGAGCTGAATCTGAACCTTTCCCAATTGCGAAACATCAACATCGAAATTGCCAAAAAGCAAAAGGTGCGGTTTGCAGATGTCTTTTGGCCGATGCTGGAAGCGGACCATGCGATGCGCGAAAAATTTGGGACAAATTACAACGTCGCTGGAATAGACGGGGTGCATCCGGGTTGGGCAGGACACGTCGTGATGGCTTACGCGTTTCTAAAAGCGCTTGGGTTGGACGGCGACATCGGCACCTTCACGGTCAATTTAAAAACCGGCGACGCCGATTCGAGCAAGGGTCACGAGGTTCTTTCTTTCAAAGAGGGCGAATTGATGATCAAGAGCATGCGATACCCATTTTGTGCGGCGGGCGATCCAGCGAAGGATGACAATATTCGCTCTGGAATGGCGCTGGTTCCTTTTAATCAAGATTTGAATCGTTTGATGCTGATTGTAAAAAAAGGAAAAGCGGATAAATACAAAATCACCTGGGGCAACCATGCGAAAATCTACACAGCCGAACAGCTTGGGCGCGGGGTGAATCTCGCGGATGATTTTGCAACGAATCCATTCTCGGATGCATTTGAAAAGGTCAGTGCAGCGGTTGGGGAGAAACAAAACTTCGAAACTAAACAGATCAAACAGGAGTTTCGCAGTCCCGAAGCGAAAGCCGACATGGAAGCGGTCGCAGCAAAAACAGAACAGGAAAGAGCACCGCTCGTGGCGGCGATCAGGTCAGCGTTTGTTCCCGTGACGCACGCGATCAAAATCACGGCAGAATAACATGCTGCCAACATTCTATCGGCAGCACGTTAACTACTCGTAACGCAGCGCCTGAATGGGATCCAGCTTTGCCGCTTTGAAGGCCGGGATCAGTCCTGCAAGAACTCCGACACCTGCACTAAACGCGAAGGCGACGGCCATCGCATCCACCGTAATGATGGGGGAATTTTCTGTTGGCGAAATCATCACCAGAATCCAGACAAACCCGCGAGAGGCCAGCAAACCAGCCACCCCGCCGATCAATGCGATGACGACGCTCTCGACGAGGATTTGAATAAACACATCACTGAAAGTCGCCCCAACGGCTTTGCGAATTCCAATTTCCCGAATGCGTTCCGTGATGCTGGCGAGCATGATGTTCATGATGCCGATCCCTCCAACCAGCAAGCTGATCGCGGAAATAAATCCGCCACTCATTCGCAAGTTGCGAATCGAAGTGTTGATTTGGTCGCCCCAATTTTCCTGCGTTTGAAATGAGAAATCTTCGATCCCTTTGTGCGTCAGCATCAAAATATTTCTCGCTTCCTGTAGCGATGACTCGAGTCGATTGATGTCGCGGACTTTTAACGAAAGCTGCGACAAACGAGAGTCAGGAAGACTGTTGGTCCCTACGGAGGACCGAAATTTCAACCACATCGTGTTAAGAGGAATGTAAACCGCCATGTTTTTGAAAGTGAAAACAAAGCTGCTGCCACGTCCACGTCCACCGAAACCGCGCTGTCGCGTCGGCCCGGTTTCCTGCGGCTGATCTTTGGCCAGTTCGCGTTTTTTGGCGTCCTGTTCGCTTTCGTAATGTTTAAACATGCCGACAATTGTAAAGAGTTGCCCCTTGATGTTGATCTGTTCGCCGAGGGGAACAATTTCCCGTCCCACTTCTTCAGGCGAGCCAAACAAGGCATCGCGAACCGCCGTCCCAATCACGCACACGCTCCGCGCATTTTCATCGTCGATTGCGTTGAACATACGTCCGTATTGAACTTCATGTTCGTTCATTTCCAACGCGCTGGGCCAGGTGCCGGAAAAATTCCAGGAGCTAAACGATTTTGCTCCATGCGTTATGACGGAATCACGCAGGCGAATTTCTGGAGTAACGAGGCGAATGCTTGGCGCACTTTTTTGCAAAGCGTAAACGTCATTGATGGTAATTCCAACCGCTTGGTCGGCGAGGTGTAATTGGTTGGCGGGAATATCCTGGTCTTCGAGGCGAACACGTTCTAAACCGCCAATCGCAATCAGCGCCTCGCGCATGCCGTTTTCCATTCCTTTGATGAGCGCAGTCATCGCGACGAGATTGGCAACACCGAGAATGATGCCGAGCATGGTAAGCACAGAGCGAAATTTATGCGCCCAGATTTCTTTGATCCCGATGACGATGGCGTTGAAAATATTCATCTCTGGTTTTTCTCGATTCGTTGGGCGAGTCCCGCCAATCGCGCATTTGGTTCCGCTGTGATTTTTCCGTCGCGAATCTCAATCCGGCGCGGAGTGCGTGCGGCGATTTCCGGATCGTGCGTCACGAGGGCAATCGTCCGACCCTCCTCAGTCAATTTGCTAAACAACTCCAAAATAGCTTCACCGGTATGCGAATCCAAATTGCCGGTCGGTTCATCAGCGAAAACAATTTTAGGCCCGTTGACGAGAGCGCGCGCAATCGCCACCCGCTGTTGTTGTCCGCCCGAAAGTTGAAACGGTCGGTGCTTCACCCGATTTTCGAGATCAACCATTTTCAAAGCCGCCATCGCCCGCTCCTTGCGTTCTCGCGCATTCTTGCCGCTATAAATCATCGGCAACTCTACATTTTGGAGCACATTCAGTTTCGGAAGCAGATTGAAAAATTGGAAAACAAACCCGATTTTTTGATTACGAATGGCCGCGAGTTGTTTGCTGGTCGCGCCATGAATCATCGTTCCATCGAGCTGCATGCTGCCACGCGTGGGAGAATCCAGGCAGCCGAGAATATGCATCAAAGTCGATTTGCCGCTGCCCGATGGGCCGATGATAGAAATAAATTCGCCGCTCTCGATATCAAGTGAAATGTCATCCAACGCGCGAATCTCTTCGCCACCCAAATGATAAATCTTGCTGACGTTGCGCAGTTCAACGAGCGGCATACGATCAAATTCCCACGCGACGCGGCGAGGACGAAGCACTGGCCGGACGACCTCCACCGCTCGGCGAATTGGTTCCGCCAGCGTTTTTCTTTCCGGTAGCGCCACCGGACTTGTCGTTCGCGTCAGCCGGTTGCACCAGCGACACCACTTCTCCCACCGACAAACCGCTGGTCACTTCGGCAAAACTATAATCTGTTATCCCAATTTTAATGGCCCGGCGTTCCACCGCATCCTCTTTTTTGACGTAAGCAAAACGGTCGCCCGCCTCTGTGAAAACTGCGGCCAGCGGAATCGACAATACATCGTTCGCAGAAGCGACCGGGATGGAAATGTTGGCGGTCATCCCCGGACGAATTCGCGGATCAATTTTTTGAAGGGCAATGCGCGCGGAAAACCCTTTCAGATTATTTTTCAATGTAGCCTGGGGAGCAATGCGTTCCACAACGCCTTCCATCCTTAGTCCTGGAACAGAATCGACTTCGATTTCCACTTTTTGCTGGGGTGTAACGCGCGTGACATCGGCTTGATTGATGTGCGCCAGGATTACCATGTCGTTTAGATTGGCGATCGTCATCACTTCCGTCCCGCTGTTGAATCCGCCAGAACCGGACACCGCCTGACCCACGGAGACTGGCCGCGTCAAGACCGTGCAATCGAAGGGTGCAACAATCTTGGTTTTCGAGAGGCGATCTTCCACGAGCCGCAACCCTTGCTCGGCGCGGGCGAGGGAATTTTGCGACAAATTAAAATCCGTGCGCGAATCGTCAAACGCTTCCTGCGAAATCAATTTGTCCGAGAAAAGTTTTTGAATGCGTTGAAAGTTTCTCTGCGCTTTTTCGAGCTGCAGCTTCGCCCCTTCGATTTCCGTTTGGCGGGAAGATCGTTCAATTTGCAAATCAGCATCATCCAACGCAAAGAGCAAATCTCCTTTTTTTACTTTGTCGCCAATGTCCACGGGAAGCACGGCCACTTTGCCGTTCACTTCGGGCCGAACGGAGACCTGGTCTGCCGGACCGATGTCGCCTGCGGTATTGATGGAAAAACGAATGTCGCGCGACTCGACTTTGGCCGTCGTCGATCGTTTGGGGATCTTGGCCGCACTTTTTTGAACCTGCCATTTTTGCCAGAAATAAAACCCGCCGACACCCATCACCAATAGCACCAACAAAATCAAAATTGTTTTCTTCATTTAGGAACCGAGAGGCTAATCGAAAAAAAGGCGCGTGCAAATCTGAACTTTAATCAACAGGCGGCTTAAGGTTAACTAAGTGACAAATTCCATGACCGCGCTCATTTCTTAGCTGAGCAGAATATTTATATAGTTTCCGCAATCCTTGGAATTCAAAGGATTTGGAGCGCCGGTTTGCAGCCGACTTAAGAGATGAAGGTGCGTAAAAGCCGGTTACAAAGCAGCACTCCGTTTGAAGGAGCAAGAAATCTCCGGGTTAATCTCATTATGAAACGGATGCACCAAAGGCCTGGCACATTCGAAAGTATGGGTGAAAATTTGGAAAAACCTACTCGGAATTTTTCCTCAAATTTGGATTCAATTGGACGCGTTCAAACGTCGCAGGAGCAAAAGTGGCTCGGCCAAAATTAGGACTCGTTCCGGTCACGCCCCGGGCATCCCAGCGCTCCAAACGAAAGGTCACGCTTCCTGTCTCATTGAAAAAGGCGCGAACCGTTAAAGCATTTTCCGCAGTGCCTTTGCCGTTTCCATCAACCAATAGAACCTTGT
>JBKJOA010000454.1:0-8156 GCA_046593365.1 Limisphaerales bacterium | reverse complement strand
CGACGATATCAATATCACTGGACAGGATAGTATCGACATTGATCCAGGTCACAGCCTGAAACTTTATTCTGGCGCTGCGACCGCGACGATCGCTGGGAAGGGTGTGATCAACAATGGCGGCAGCGCGATCAATTTTTCCTACTTCGGGCTACCCAGTAATACCAAGCTCAATATTACTGGCAATGGAGCGTTCACGGGATTGATCTACGCGCCCTCTGCGGACATGAAGTTGGGTGGCGGGGGTAACGATACCTACGATTTTATCGGAGCCAGTGTTACCAAGTCGGCTACGATGGATGGACATTTCAATTTTCATTATCCTGAAGATTTAGCTGCCATTGCCGGGAACAGTGGTTATGTCATAAGATCCTGGAACGAAATACCCCTCAGTCAAGCCCACTAACGCTTCTCCTCTTCAATTGAAGGCGCTTTCTTTTTGAAAGCGCCTTTTCTTTTTCGCAAACCTGTGACCTCAAGGATTGGGATTGAGAACTTTAAGGAAGATGGACGAATCTTGATTTCGAAGACAACATTGCGGGGTGCGAATTTGTATCATCTTCAATCCGACTGCGCGTGGGGAAAAAGCGCAGAGGCTCACGAAGTTGCTTGAAACCTTTGCGCGCGATTGCCACTGCAAGCCAACGTCTCGCGCGGGGGAAGCGCGAACCCTTGCCGCTGAAGCTGTGCTCGAAGGGTTTGATACCATTGTCGCTGCCGGTGGTGATGGCACCGTCAATGAAGTGCTAAACGGCCTCGGTGATGTTCCTCAAGGATTTGCCAAAGCACGGATGGGTGTCTTGCCGATGGGAACAGTCAATGTTTTTGCCCGCGAACTCAAGTTGCCGCTCGGGTTGGAGAAGGCCTGGAAAACGATTTTGCGCGGACAGGAACTGACGATTGATCTTCCGCGCGCCGAATTCCAATCGAAAGGTGAGACCGTTTCCCGTTATTTCGCCCAATTGGCGGGAGCAGGTCTCGACTCCCGGGCCGTCGCATTGGTTGATTGGGAATGGAAGAAGAGAGTCGGCCCGTTGGCGTATGTTGCTGCGGGACTGAAAGCATTGGGCAGCAAGCAATCGCTCATTACCGTGACCACCCCCGCTGGAACTGCTAAAGGAGAAATGGTTTTGATCGGCAATGGAAAATTCTACGGAGGCAGCTTTACTTTGTTTACCAAGGCGGATCTGCGCGACGGGCTGCTGAATATTTGTGTTTTCCCGAAGGTAAATTGGCAAGTGCTCGCGCGTGCGAGTCTCGGCTTGGTAACCAATCGCTTGCACCAGTTTTCGGGCGCGCGGGAAATCGGCAGCATTGCGGTAACGTTGACCGCCGATCAACAAACATTTCTGCAACTTGATGGAGATAACGTGGGAGAGTTGCCAGCGCATTTTTCCATCCAGCCAAAAGCATTGCGCGTGATCGTGCCATGATCGCTGTTGACAGAGCCGATTTTTATCGGTGCTATTGTTTTAAATATATGCGCACAAAAATTTGTCTCTTTGCCCTCCTTTTCGCCACCTGGTTTAATACCCCAATGGGACATGCGAAAGGAATTCCTGAAAAATACAAAAGCGGCGGGTTCGCCATTGGCTGCCAAGCCTACACCTTTAATCGGTTCTCCGTTTTTGAAGCGATTGAAAAAACGGCGGAAGCCGGCGGTAAAGTCATTGAGTTTTATCCCGGCCAAAAATTAAGTTTACAGGAACCCGAAGTGAAATGGGATCACAATGCTTCGGACGAAGTGATTGCCAAGGTCCAGGCGAAGCTGAAACAGCACGGCATTATGGCGGTGAATTACGGAGTGGTATCAATCCCATCGGACGAAAAAGAAGCTAGGACGATCTTTAAGTTTGCCAAAAAGTTGGGTCTGATCGCCGTGACGACAGAATCAGACAAGTCGATCGACACCATCGAAAAGTTGGTCAAAGAGTACGACATCAAAGTAGGATTCCACGACCATCCAAAGAAGGAGAATGACGCGAGTTATCGCATGTGGGATCCGAATTACATTTTGGCGTTGGTGAAAGATCGTGATCAGCGAATCGGCGCGTGCGCAGATACGGGTCACTGGGTTCGCTCAGGTTTGAAGCCGGTGGCTTGCTTGAAAATTTTGAAAGGGCGCGTTATCAGCAGTCACCTGAAAGACTTGAACGAATTTGGAAAAGTCGGCGCTCACGATCTCCCGTACGGCCAGGGCGTTTCGGAAGTCGGCGCGATTTTGGATGAACTCAAAGCGCAGAAGTTCGAGGGTAACATTTCCGTGGAATACGAATACAACTGGGATAATTCGGTTCCAGAAGTGAAGCAGTGCATCGATTTCGTCCGCAATTACAAGGCGAAGAAATAGTTGTTCGCTTTTGTTTCACTGGTGGCGAAGGACCGAATGGCGGCCCACGCTCAAGGAATTGGCAATTGCGTTGCTGATGTAGATTTTCGCTTTTTTAACGGCCCAGGGCAAATCCATCCCCAGGGCAAGGTTGCTCGTGATGGCAGCCGAATAGGTGCAGCCAGTGCCGTGAGTCAAAACACCTTTCACAAACGGGGCGGACAGAAGCAATTCAGTTTTGCCATCGTAAAAAATATCGACCGCCAACTTCATCTTTTGCAAATGGCCACCTTTGACCAGTGCGGCGCAGCCGGATTCGCGATGGATTTTTTTCGCGGCCCGGCGCAAATCTTCTACCGTAACAATTTTCTCGCCGGTCAAGACTTCTGCTTCCGCCACGTTGGGCGTCACGAGCTTGCATAGAGGAAAAAGTTCTCTTTGCATCGTGCGAACGGCTGAACTTTTCAGCAGACTGGCTCCGCTGGTCGCAATCATCACTGGATCTACCACCAACGGCAGTATTCGGTTTTGAAAAACCTTGACCACCGCGTGGATGATTTCAATCGAAAGAAGCATTCCTGTTTTTACCGCCTTGACGTCGAACTCAGCCAACACTGCTTCAATCTGCTTCTCCACCATTTCAGGACAAATCGCTTGCAGGCCGAAAACACCTTTCGGATTTTGCGCGGTGATGCAGGTTATCGCGCTGGTACCGTGAACTCCAAGTGACGCAAACGTTTTTAAATCCGCCTGTATGCCGGCACCGCCGCCACTGTCCGATCCAGCAACAGTCAGGGCGACCGGAATTTTCTTAGCCTTGCAACTCACTTGAAAAGATTTTTAACAGAGATGCACAAGATGAACAGGACTCAATCCAGAGATGACGCGCGCATACTTTCCCGCGCCAAGAGTTTCCGGCTTTCCTGCGTTCCAAATTAACTTAACTTGTCCCGCATGAACAGAGATCAAGTCGCGCAAATTCTCATCGAGATTGGGACGTTGCTGGAGTTGAAAGGAGAAAATCCATTCAAGACGCGGGCTTACCTGAATGTTGCTCGCACGCTGGAATCTTTGAGCGAACCAATCGACAAAATCGTCAGCGAAGGACGACTTGGCGAAATCAAAGGAATCGGTGAAGCGCTCCAGAAAAAGATAACCGAACTCGTCACGACGGGTCGTCTCGAATATTATGAAGAGCTGAAGGCATCTTTGCCCGCAGGCCTGCTCGTGATGCTCACCGTGCCCGGTCTTGGTCCCAAAAAAGTTAAAGTGCTTTATGAAAAACTCGGCATCACCAGCCTTGATGAACTGGAAAAGGCGTGTCATGAGGAAAAAGTGGCTTTGCTCGATGGTTTTGGTGAGAAGACGCAGCAGAAAATTTGCGAAGGAATCCAATTTCGACGCACCTATGCCTCACGTCATCTCGTCAGTGATGCACTTCTTTTGGCCGAGCCGATTTTGGATAATTTGCGCCAGCATCCCGACGTAATCCGCTGCAGCACGGCAGGAAGCTTGCGTCGTTTCAAGGAAATCGTCGGCGACGTTGACTTTTTGGTCTCTTCAAAAAAAGCGGAGAGCGTTATTGAATTTTTCACAACTCTGCCCGGCATTTTGAGCATTAGCGCCAAGGGCGACACCAAGGCCAGCGTGGTTTTGGAGGGCGGCATTCAGGCGGATTTGCGGGTGGTGACCGACACAGAATTTCCATTCGCGTTGGCCTACTTCACCGGCAGCAAAGAACACAACATCATCATGCGGCAACGGGCGATTCAGCGCGGTCTGCGTCTGAACGAATATGGTTTGTTCAAGTCCGACGCAGAAACGCGCGATCCCGCTTTGCTGGTGGCGTGCCAGACGGAAGAGGAACTGTTCTCGCGGTTGGATCTGGCATATGTGCCGCCGGAACTTCGCGAAGATCAGGGCGAGTTCGCGGCTGCAGAGAATAATAATTTACCGCATCTCCTCGAATGGACGGATCTAAAAGGTTCGTTGCACAATCATTCCAATTGGAGTGACGGACGAAACTCTCTCGAAGAAATCGCCACGCAAATGAGAGAACTTGGCTGCGCTTATTGGGGAATTACGGACCACTCGAAATCATCGGTTCAAGCCAATGGTCTTCAACCGGAGCGATTACAAAAACAGCTTCAGGAAATTGGTTTGGTCAATCAGCGTCTGGCAGATGAGGGGACAGATTTTCGTCTATTGAGCGGCAGTGAAGTGGACATTTTGAACGAAGGTAAATTGGATTTTGAAAACGAGTTACTTCAGCAATTGGATGTTGTTGTAGCGAGTATTCATCAAGGTTTTACGCAGAGCGAAGCGGAAACGACAAAGCGCCTGATTCGCGCGGCGGAAAATCCTTTTGTTCACATGCTCGGCCATTTAACCGGCCGACTCCTGCTCGAGCGTGAACCTTACAAAGTCAATCAGCACGCGGTGATCGACGCATGCGCTGAAACTGGAACATGGATCGAACTAAACGCCAGTCCTTCGCGCTTCGATATGGATTGGCGGCTCTGGCATTACGCAAAGGACAAGGGAGTGAAATGCGTGATTAATTGTGACGCGCATCGATTTGAACACGCCGGTTATTTACGACTCGGTGCTGGGATGGCGCGAAAAGGTTGGCTCACCAAGGACGATGTCGTGAATACGCGGTCATTGGATTTGCTCAAGCGTGCGCTTCAAAAAAAGCGGGCTTAAAAAGTTTTTTTGATGTTGATAGGGCAAATCGCGTTGCTATTTCTCAGCAACGACCCGAAAGTTTTTTCAAGTAAAACCCTGATTGAGGCGCAGAGATTTCATCTTAATTTACTTTATGCTTAAATGGGCCGTAATATTTTTAATCGTTGCACTTGTTGCAGCAGTGCTTGGGTTCACCGGCATTGCTGGCGCAGCAGCATCCATTGCAAAATTCCTTTTCTTTGTGTTTGTAGGACTTTGCGTATTGCTGTTTATCCTGGGAATTTTCCTGGGAAAACGTCTGACGAAATAATTCGTCACGCAAAGTTGCACGCAAAACTCGTTGAGGTTTTTGGTTTATATTCCTGACCGGTGCGCCGATAACGACCGGGCGCGTTGCGCGCCTTTCTGGATATAAAACTCATAGCCGTTTTCTTGGTAATAATGAATATGAGGCAACTCGCGGGTTCAAGAAAACGCGAATAAAACTTGCACTCTCGCGCGAGATTGCTACGTTCACCGCTCCTTAAATTAAAAAGGCTTATTATGGCAAGAATTTGTGAATTAACCGGCACCGGACCAATCAAAGGCAGCCACATTTGGCGTAGTGGCAAAGCAAAGAAAAAGGGCGGCATCGGCACGCACGTCACCGCTATAACCAAGCGCCGGTTTATGCCGAACCTTCAACGCGTCAAAGCCCTGATCAACGGCGAAGTGCGCTACATTCGCGTCACCGCGAGTGCGATTAAAAAGGGTTTGGTCGTCAAGGCACCAAAACGCACCTGGAAAAAAGGCGTCGCTAAAATAAAGTAAGGGCTGATTAATTTGGTTTGAAAGGCGTCCGAAAGGGCGCCATTTTTTTACCGATCGCAACTCCGAAAAGCCCTTACTTCCCTTTTAACCGCTGCATTGTAGCGCGCTTCATTTCCCGGTCTGAATCGCGTTTCTTGATGTCTTCGCGTTTGTCGAACTGAAGTTTACCTTTTCCGACGCCGAGCGAAACTTTGACTTTTCCGTTCTTCCAATAAAACGAAAGCGGGAAAAGCGCGTTACCTTTGATTGCAGCGAGTCCGAAAAGCTTTCTGATTTCGCTTTTGTGGAGAAGAAGTTTTCGCGGTGCTTTAGGCTGATGATTTTCGCGGTTGCCGAAGGTATATTCGTCAATGTGCGCGTTATAGAGCCAGACTTCATCCTTTTCCACTCGGGCGAAGGCGTCGGTGATTTGACCTTTTCCGGCGCGCAACACCTTAACCTCTGTTCCATGCAAAACGATTCCAGCCTCGAAAGTTTCAAGTACATGATAATCGCGTCGCGCTTTCGGATTGTTCAGGATGTCAGCCATAAAAAAAGCCAGAAGGCATTCCTTCTGGCTGGCGCCGTAACAGGCCTAAAAATAAATCAGCTCTTTTTCCGTTTTTTTGTCATGGGTTGGAGTTCTTCCGCGCTTTCCAAGAGGTTGAAATCCATTTTGCCTTCAATAATCTCCAACAACGCTACATCGGCAGCTCCCAACCCAGCCGTATCGGCCAACAACGGACGCCCTTGGCTGCCTCCAGTGGTTAATTGCCGAACGCGGCGGGATACCAAATTAATCAGAACGTTGGGATTGCCAACTTTCGCCATTGCTTGTTTTACAAATTCGCTATTCAAAGTTCCCTTAGTTAAATTTTCAGAGCCGGTAAATTTACCGGTTGAATAGGTTAACGCAATAGTAAAATTCCGAAAATTCCAAAGGGTGGTAAGGAGTTGTATAACCGGAACCGCTAAACCCCTTCGCAATATTTGACCAGACGATCGTTGACAAAAACCCGATTTTTTTGGCCAAAGAGAAGCTTGCGTTCTTTTTCGATTTTCACGGCGAATTTTTCCTGTATCCCAACTACGAACACATGCAGTTCCTTCAAAGGTTCGTCGAATAGGCGAAGATGCTTTTTGATCGGTTTATCATTCACCTTAATTGTTAGGGTTCCTAAGAGTTGATTGAATTCGTAGTGAATAATGTGTTTTTCTACTTCGCCGATTTCCAAGGTGAATTTCATAGATAATTCTATTGAGGTTGATACATCGAACACTTGGTTACTGCAAGCTTCGTGCCAGAGAACAGAGCGACTCCCCTTTCTCACACCCCATTGATTTTTCCATCGCAAGATAACGTTCCGGTTGGAAGAGGTTTGTTTTTGCTAACCAAACAGTTTTTCTCGATTGGTCATTTCATGGACAATAACTGTCTTTTTTCGGTGCGGTTTTTCAGCGGGCTAGCCCTGGAGCGCAAATTTGGTAACGAGAATTGCCATTCAACTTTGGTGGGAAAAAGTCAGTTCAGCTTCGCAATTTGTTGAGCGCGATGCTACGGATAGGTTTGAAGTTGATTCATGAATGCGCCGCCCTTTCCATTTGGAATAATTTTTTTTGTTCACCATTTTCAATGCGCTGTCGCGCCAGATCATTCACAGCGGACGGATAGGCTACTACTTCGTGGCCGGTTTGCTTTCTGATTTTGGAGCGCTGGGTTCCGGCTTGGCGGGTTTACTTTCGCTTGTGCCGCTGCCGGAATCTTTCTTGGCCGCCGCTTTATATTTTTCGCTGCGATAATCGGTGATGTAAAAACCGCTTCCTTTGAAAATCAAACCCGCGCCCGCGCCAATCAGTTTTTTAACTTTTCCTTTCCCCCACTTTTTCTGCCCGCAAAGTTCTTTTGGGCAGACGCTCATCGCCGCCTCCGACATGGATTGATGTTTCTCAAACTGATGGCCGCATTTGGAGCAAAGATATTCGTAGGTAGGCATATTTGGTTTTAAATTTATCCGCCGATGCAACTCATGCTGCGCTGCGGTTGGACGAACTCCGGTTCGCCGATGTGGTGGCGAGCTTCTTTTTGCCACACCACCTTCTGCAATTCGTGGCGAATGGCTTCGTCGTCCGAGCCGTTGCGAAGCAAGGCGCGAAAATCATGTTCCGTCGCGCTGAAAAGACAGGTGCGGATTTTCCCATCCGCCATCAAACGGATGCGATTGCAGTTTCCGCAAAACGGCTCGCTCACCGGCGCGATAATTCCAATCTCGCCCCGGCCATCAGAAAACTTCCAGCGCCTGGCCGTTTCAGATTTATTTTCCGATTTGATTGGAAGGAGCGCAGACGTCCCGTC
>JBKJOA010000361.1:0-9496 GCA_046593365.1 Limisphaerales bacterium | reverse complement strand
ATTGGTGTCGGTCTCCCGGTTCACGAACCGGCAGGCAACATGATCGTCGATATTGGCGGGGGCACCTGCGAGATCGCGATTATTTCTCTGGCTGGAATTGTTTTCAGCCGGAGCTTGCGCGTTGGCGGTGATGAATTTGACGAGACGATCGTCGCGCACATGAAGCGCGCCTACAACTTAATGATCGGTGAACGCACCGCGGAAGAAATCAAAATTCGTATCGGTTCTGCATTTCCGCTGGAGCAAGAATTAACAATGGAAGTCAAGGGTCGCGATTTGAGCGCCGGTTTGCCGAAAACTCTCTCAGTCCGCTCAGAGGAAATTCGCGAAGCATTGAAAGAACCGCTTTCAAGCATATTGGAATCTGTTCGCATTACACTTGAACGTTGCCCGCCTGAACTCTCCGCCGACTTAGTCGAACGTGGAATTGTCATGGCTGGCGGTGGAGCACTGTTGCGCGGCATAGATCGGTTGGTCGCTGAAGAAACCGGATTGCCGGTTCACATCGCCGACGATCCGCTGAGCGCAGTGGCCGAAGGAACGGGTCGAGTGTTGCAGGAACTTCAATTCCTCAAGCGAGTCGCTTCTTCCAGAACGTAATTCATCGCGCGTTCACCTTGCAAAATTTGCATTGGTGAAATGTTAAAAAGACCGCAATACATTGCGTTGGCTTTGGTCATCGTGGTCGTGCTGATTATCTTTAATCTGCCGCCCCAAACCATGTCCCGATTCAAGCTGGCGATCAGCGGGCTGTTCCTGCCGCTGTTCGGTCTGGCCGGATCCTCCCAGCAACTTCTTGAGAAAACCGGCAACACCATTTTGCCAAGAAATGTGCTCACCAAGGAGAATCAGAAGCTGCATCAGGAAAACCAGCAACTCCGCATTATGCTCATGCAAAACGACGAGCTGTTTCGAGAAAATTCTCAACTCCGTCAAGCCCTCGAATGGCAAAAACAAACGCGCTGGAAATTGAAACTCACGCGAGTCATCGGACGCGATCCCGCAAGCTGGTGGCGCACCATTCAGATTGACCTCGGCTCCGCTCAAGGCCTTAGGGAGAATTTACCGGTTGTGACGTCACAAGGCCTGGTTGGACGCACTTCTTTCGTCGGCCAAAATCGTTCGCAAGTTTTGCTTTTAGGTGACCCAAATCTACGGGTTGGCGCTTCGATACCAGACAAAGATGTGCGCGAAAACGGGATCGTCGTTTCCACTTCTGGACCGCTCGATAACAACCTGGTCGATTTCCAATATTTTTCCCGCAACAACGCCATCAAGCCGGGGCAAACCGTGGTCACGAGCGGCGAAGGCGGCGTTTTCCCACAGGGCATTGTGATTGGCCAAATCCTGGATATTCGAAACAACAGTATTGGCCTTTCGACCGAAGCACGAGTGAAAGTCGCGGCAAATTTAAGTTCACTCGAGGAAGTCTGGGTGATGTTCCCATGAGTTTGTTGAGACTAATCTTTATCCTGCTTGCGGCATTCCTCGCGGTTTATTGTGAATCCTCCATCGAGGTGTTTCGCAATATTTTTGGCGCGCAAGTCGATTTGCTGCCTGCGCTCATGGTTTATACCAGCCTGACGATGGGTCTTCCCTCGATTGCCTTGCTTGCGGTAATTGGTGGCCTTCTTTTCGATTCACTTTCAGCAAATGCGTTGGGCATTTCGATCGTGCCTCTTTTGCTGATCGGGGTGGCGATTCACCGTTTTCACGGGCTGCTTTTGCGCGACCAACTTTACGCCCAGTTCGCTTTTGGAGTCGCCGCCAGCCTTTTGACTCCGTTGCTTACTCTGCTGATTTTACTGAGCGGCAACAGCAATCCACTGGTCGGTTGGGGAACGCTTTGGCAACTGTTGGTCATGGGAGTTGGCGGCGGTCTGCTCACGCCGGTTTGCTTTTGGGTTCTCGATTCGTTGAACCGCGCATTAAATTATCAACCGGTTTCCCAAAGCAGTTTCCGTCCTGACCGGCAAATCAAGAGAGGACGCGCCTAGTGCTTGTCTTTGATCAACTTAAACGTGCGGATCGCAAGTTGCAGATCATTTCAGTCGGCGTTTTAGCAGGCCTGATCATCTTGTTGGCCGGCCTCTGGTGGGTGCAAGTCGTGTCGGCGAAACGTTACGAGGCGAATTTAAAAAATCAGTCGTTTCGCTCGGTGCGAGTTCCAGCGCTGCGTGGAAAAATTTTGGACCGCAACAGCCAAAGCCTTGTGGAAAATCGTCCACGCTTTGACGTGAATCTGTACCTCGAAGAATTGCGTCCTCAGTTTACGACCGAGTTCAGCAAGGTCGCAGCCGAGGTAACCAATCGCAGTCCGCATATAAAAATCAAAGGCAAAGTCCTCAACGAGGTTAATCGTGAAGCCCGCTATCGCATCGCGAGCAATATCACATCAAGAATTACGGGCAGGTTACAACAGCCGCAGATTTTAGATTCAGCGCGTTTCGCCAAACATTATCTAGGGCAGCCGTATATCCCCTTTCCCATTGCGCAGAATCTGACCCCAAAAAAAATCGCCATCTTTGCAGAAAATTTCACAGGCTTACGCGGAGTTGAAATGGAAATTCGACCGACGCGCACGAATCTCTACGGTCAGACTGCGGCGCATTTGTTGGGTTACATTCAACGTCGCGACCGTCCGGACGAAGATGTCGAAATTCCGTATAAATATTATTTGCCCGATTTTGTAGGTAAAACCGGCGTCGAAGCAAATTTTGATTCTGCGTTGCGAGGAAAGGCGGGAGTGCAATCTTTGTTAGTGAACAATGTTGGTTATCGCCAGCGAGAAGAAACGCTGATTCCCACTGAGCCTGGACAAAACCTTTCACTCACCATCGACCTTCGCATTCAGAGAGCAGCAGAAAAAGCTTTGGCTTCGGCGATGGCAAATGTTCGCGGTGCCGTCGTGGTGATGGATGTGCGCAATGGAGACATTCTTGCGCTCGTTTCCGCGCCGACTTACGACCCAAACGCTTTTGTGGTCGGCGTTTCTTCAAATCAATACAACAAATGGAACAACGAGAATTACAGCCACATGTTCAACCGGGCGACGCACGGAGCTTATCCCCCCGGTTCAATCTTAAAAATTTTGACGGCCATCTCCTGTCTTGAGTCTGGCGTGATGAATCCGAAGGACATTTTGCGCGTGCAGACTGATCCAGAGAATTCCCCAAAGGGTTGCATCTATGTGGAAGGTCGAAAGATTAAAGACACAGCCAACGGCGGAGATTATGATTTCCTTCGCGCGTTCATTAAGTCCAGCAATTCCTATTTTATTCACTTCGGGTTGAAGGCCGGACTTAAAAAGCTGGTTGAGGTTGGAGAACGATTCTACCTGGGGGAGAGTACTGGAATTTTGCCGGGCGAAGAAGTTGCAGGGGGCTATCCTCATTCTGACAATTTGAAATCGTGGGGGGGCAACACAGCCAATCTTTGTTTCGGCCAGGATGTCACCGTCACACCGTTGCAAATGGCGCTGATGACCTCAGCTGTGGCAAACGGGGGGAAACTTTTTTGGCCGCGCGTCATCAAAAATCTTCAATCGGCTGATGCAGAAATCGAGATAGATTCGTTTCATCCCGGTGTGCTTCGCGCTGATTTGCACCTCAATCCGAGACACGTGGAATTTATCCATCGTGCCATGCTCGCCGACGTGGAGGATCCTGATGGATCGGGCAGAGCAGCGGCGATGAAAGGTTTCCATATCACAGGTAAAACGGGCACCGCTCAATTTACGAAGGGAAAACAGATGGACCACATCACTTGGTTCGTTTCCTTTGCCCCGTTTGAGAAACCTAAATACGCCGTCGTAGTCATGGTCGAATCAGGAGCATCTGGAGGTGGAACTTGCGCTCCGGTCGCAGGAAAAATTTATGAAGCAATTCAAAAAATTGAGCAAGGTCCCATGTCGGCAAAAACTGTGGCGCATTTAAATTAAATGTACGAAAGGCACTTAAACGAACGCAAATCGCTCCTTGATTGGCCGCTCTTCCTGGCTTTGCTGGGGCTGATGGTTGTCGGAGCCGCGTTTATTTACAGCGCTTCATTGGCGAACGAGTCGGCTCGCACCCTTTCGTGGTTCCGGCAAATTCATGTGAAGCAAATCATCTGGTACGAAGTGGGAATTATTTTCGCCATTGTTCTGTGCATGTTCGATTATCGAACCTTGGCGCGCTGGTCGATTATTGCTTACTGGTTGACGATTGTTTCGCTGGTCCTTGTCCTTTTCATCGGGACGGGTGGAGCGAGTTGGGGAGCCAAGCGTTGGATCAACCTGGGGATCTTTCAATTTCAACCTTCCGAATTTGCGAAGATCGCTTTCATTATGATGCTCGCCAATTTTCTCAGTCGCCCGCCTGAAGAATTGCGTTCGCAAAAATTATTTTTAAAAGCGCTTGGGATGATTGCCCTGCCCTTCTTGTTAATTTTGAAAGAGCCGGACCTTGGTTCAGCGCTGGTCTTTTTTCCGGTTGGTTTGCTGATGATGTTTGTCGCCGGCGTGCCCGGCAAGTTATTGGCAAAATTCATCGGCGGCGTTGGCCTCATCGTTATTTTGCTTTTGGTCGATGTGTTATTCGCGCCGCCTGATTCGAAATGGCAAATTAAATTACATCCTTACCAGCGACAAAGGTTGATGACTTATTTCGGGAAAGATTTCGCTCCGCGGAACGCCACGCCGACGGAGCGCAAACAAGCGGCGATCCTGCAACGCGATAAATCCTACAACGTCGAGCAGGCGCTGATTTCAGTCGGTTCGGGAGGCCTGACTGGCAAGGGGTGGCGGCAAGGAACCCAATACTCGCTCGGATTCCTGCCGCGAGGGGTGGCTCACAACGACTTCATTTTCTCTGTCATTGCCGAGGAGAAAGGATTCGTTGGCAGCGTCATTGTTTTGACGCTTTACACAGTAATCCTGTTTAGCGGGATTAAAATTGCCAGCCAGGCGCGCGATCGCCTGGGGAAAATTCTGGCCGTTGGTGTGGTGGCTCTTTTATTCAGCCATGTCTTCATCAATATCGGCATGAACATTCGGTTAATGCCAGTGACGGGTATTCCACTGCCGCTGCTTAGTTATGGCGGATCTTCAGTGCTCTGCTCGCTGATCGCCATTGGCATTCTCCAAAACGTCCACATGTATCGAAGGGCATATTAATTATGAGTGATAGAAATTTTTCGCGACGCCGCCGGGGAGGTATGCGATTCCGTCCACCGGGGGGATTGAACCCGAACCAGCGACCTGATCGCGCCGCGAATGAAGCGCGGGCTGATGCCTTGGGCGAAAAGGCGGGTGGTGCTGAACCGATTTACGATAAATCACGCCACGAGCAGGAGATCGAACGAGCCGAAAATGTTGCGGCTGGTCTGCCACCGCAAGGAGTGAACGAGCCGGAAGAAACCCACGAACATTCTAAAAAAGATTTTCGTGAGCCGGATTTGAAAACTCCTGCACAAGTCGAAGAAACCCTTTACCAGCCCGTCAAAATTGCCGAATTGCCCGCGCAAGGAATCGTGGACAGCATTCGCGCAGTCGCAACCAAGGTGCTTAAAAGAGTTCAGCAATTAATCCGTCCGGTTAAACGCACGAACAAAGAAGTGATCATTAACGCTGAGTCATTGGAAACGCGTGTGGCAGTTCTCGAGGAAGGGAAGCTCGAGGAATTTACAATTGAACGCACGACTGAAGAACGTTTGGTCGGCAGTATTTTTAAAGGCAGAGTGCGAAACCTGGAAGATGGTTTGAAAGCGGCCTTTGTTGATATTGGTTTCGAGAAAAATGCTTTTCTACATTATTGGGACATCGTTCCAAACAGCTTCGACAGCGGAGTGGAATTGGTCGAGCGCGAAACGAGAAAACGCGACAAGCCGCGAATCACGCAAAAGGATATTCCACGACTTTATCCACCGGGCAGCGACATCATTATTCAGGTGACTAAGGGACCAATCGGAACCAAAGGTCCCCGTGTAACCACAAATTTGGTTTTGCCCGGGCGATATCTGGTCCTGCTGCCGAATTCCGATCAAAGCGGCATTTCGCGAAAAATTGAGAATCAGGAAGAGCGCCAACGGCTCAAGAAAATTCTACGCGAACTCACTATCCCTGAAGGCATGGGCGTCATCATGAGAACCGTTGGCGAAGGTCAACGCGCCGCGTATTTCGTGCGTGACCTCGCCTTGTTGATGGAAGAATGGAAAGGCATTCAGGAAAAAATTAAGGCGCAACCATCCGCAACGTGTGTTTTCCAGGAACCCGATTTGATCGAGAGAACGGTTCGCGATTTTCTCACCGAAGATATTGAGCGGATCGTTGTCGATAATGCCAAGCACCACGATCGCATGCGGGAAATGATTTCAAAAATTTCAAAACGATCGGCGGATAAAGTGAAGCTGTATAGCGAATCGCAACCGATTTTCGACCGCTTTAATATTACCAAACAATTGGAGAACACGTTCTCCCGCCAGGTTCATCTGAAAAGCGGCGGGTATCTTGTGATTGACGAAACGGAAGCGCTGGTTGCAATCGACGTGAATACCGGTCGCCATAAAGGCAACAAAGATCAAGAGTCCACAATCTTAAAAGTGAATCTCGAAGCGGCGGAGGAAATCGCCCGACAACTTCGACTCCGCAATATGGGTGGTCTCATCGTGCTCGATTTTATCGACATGAAATCTCGGCGCGATCAACAATCCGTTTCACAGCGCATCAAGGAAGGTTTGCGCCGTGACAAAGCTAAGACGCATGTCCTGCCCATCTCGCAACTCGGCTTGATGGAAATGACACGCCAACGCCACTCCGAAAGCGTCCGTTCCGCCGTTTACGATGATTGTCCCTATTGCAAAGGTCGCGGCAAAGTGAAGAGCGCAGTGACCATGAGCGTGGAAATTCAACGCAAGCTCAGCGAAATCCTAAAGAAGCGTCAGCGCGACGAATCTGATTTTCAGCTTCGTGTTGTCGTGCATCCCAGCGTATTGGAGCGTTTGCGCAACGAAGATGAAAAGATCATTACCGAAATGGAGAAGCGCTATTTTGGAAAACTCTTGTTCCGACCCGACCCGGCTTTTCACGCCGAACAATTCAAGATTATGAACGTGGCCACAAACGAGGAACTCGCGAGCGGAGCTTAAATTCCAAAACCTGGATTCAAAACGCAAAACGCCCCGCATTGCTGCGGGGCGTTTTATTGGGATGAACTCCAATGAAATCTATTGAATTTCCCTGATTAAAATAAACCATGCACAATCATTTTTATCGTCGCCCGCTATCACGAAAGGCGGGCCGTTTGTAATTTTCCCCGTTTTTTTCAAGACGTGCTTTCCTTTACCAAAAACGTTAATCTCGTAGCGCGATCCCTCGATGTTCTTGATCTCGATTTCGCACTTCTCGCTCAATTGAACTTTTTTCGCAGTCGATGTCACAGGAATCAACTGGCGATTGACCACGAAGTATTTTTTCCATTTGAACATCCCCAGTTTTTTTGCGAGGGCCTCTTCCAATGGTTTGTGCTTTGCATCCGGCGAAGTTTCGTCATTGGTTCCCCAAACAAGCTGGACCTCGAGTTTCGTCTCAGCCGCCGTGGCTATCGTCGCGCCCGTGGACATCAACAATAGCAAGCATCCGAACGATCCGAATAATCGAGCTGGTGAAAATCGAAGATAACTCATTGCGCAAGTTCGTTTATTTAAAATCAGCATCCCGGTCAAACAGATAAACCACCGTCATTCCTTCCTTGTCCGAATGATAAGTGATCGATCCCATCTCTTCACCAGTTCCTTCCACTTCATCCGTCGCGTAAGATTCATTTTGTCCATTAAAAGCGATGAACGAAATCATCAATAGCCCGCAACCAGCAGCGACTATTCCAGCAAATCGAACGTAGGCTGGTTTCCACCATCTAACTATTGGGCGCGGCGCGGCTTGTTGCGAATCTCGCGCAATTTCGCGCCGAATCTTGCTCCAATAAAATTCCCGCGTTTCCGGCAGCTTCAACTCCATTTCATTCCCGCGCAAAGCGGCCTTGATAAACTTTAATTCAGTCAGCAACGATTGTGCTTCAGCATCTTTGCTCAAAGTCTCAGAAAGTTCGCGTGCCTCTCCGCTGGAAAGTTCTCCATCCAAGTGGGCCTGCAATTTAAATTTATTTTTTTCGTTCATTTTAACTCATCTCGTTTATATCCCGCCAGCAACACAGCCATTTTCCGCCTTGCATAGAAAAGTCGCGACATCACGGTGCCCATCGAACAACTCATTCGCTTGGCGATTTCTTTGTACTCCAAATCCTCAAATTCATGCAAAATCAGTACCGTCCTGTGTTCATGCGAAAGCTGGCCCAACGCCTGATCAATCCGCTTTCGCAATTCAGTTCGTTCCAATCCTTCGGTCGGATTTACTTCAACGATCGGCATCTGCCGCTCGACCCCGCCGGATTCTTCGTTCAAAACTTCAATCGACTCCGCCCGATGCCTCTTATTTTTTCGCAATTGATCAAGGCACAAGTTGATGACGATCCGCGTCATCCAGGTTGCGAAACTGGAGTCGCCTTGGAATTGCACCAATCGTTGCCACCCTTTTACCCAGGCTTCCTGAGAAAGATCAAGCGCTTCATCCTCATTACGCATCATGCTAAACGCCCGCGCGTAAATCTTGTCCCGATGCCGCGCCACCAGCTCTTCAAAGGCGAGCATATCGCCCTTCTTGGCCAACTTCACCAGGAGTTCGTCAGCTGTGTTCGGATAATCCTGGCTCGTCGACATGATTTTGACGGAGGCGTTCAGGGGGTTATTCAGCCCGCCTTACAACTTTCCTTTGCTACTCGGCAACAGGCCGGAAATCCTTGGATCCTGCTGGCAGGCGAAATCAACGGCGCGCGCAAAGGCTTTAAACAGTGCCTCAACCACATGATGCGGCTCTTCGCCGTAAAGCAGTTCCAGGTGCAAATTGCAGCGCGCTTCATTGGTGAATCCCTGGAAAAACTCCTTTGCCAAACCAAAGCGAAACCCGGACGACATGTCCTGATTTTTCTCTGTTTTACTAATGCTTTTAAATGACATTTTGTCCAAACCGCGCCAAACCATAAACGGTCTGCCGCTGAAATCGACGACACAACGCGCCAAACATTCATCCATTGGAACGAACGCTTCGCCGGTCAGCGGATTCCGCAGATCAAAACCTGTTCCGTAACGGCGAATCCCTTTTTTACCACCAAGCGCGGAAAGAAAGGCTTGTCCAAGCGTGATGCCACAATCCTCGACCGTGTGGTGCGCATCGACATCCAAATCACCTTTGCATTTCAAAACCAAATCCGTCGTGGAATGTTTCGCGAACAAAGTGAGCATATGATCGAAGAACGGAATGCCCGTTTTTATCGAAGATTTCCCAGAGCCATCAATGTTCAGTTTGACAGAAATCCGGGTTTCTTTCGTTGCTCGTTTAATTTGCGCGACGCGCTTTTTCATTGGGCGGAATAAAGCAGCTTTCGGCAGGAAAACAAAGAGGAAA
>JBKJOA010000302.1:0-4374 GCA_046593365.1 Limisphaerales bacterium | reverse complement strand
GCCACCGGCATCGACAATATATGCTCCCGCAACCTCAGCTTCCTCGCCGCCATCACCGGAGAAATTTGGAACTTCGAGCGGCTCGCCGTGTGCGCGCAGAATCGTGCCGCATCCTTTGTAAAACCATTCCGGCTGAACACCGATTTGACCCTCCCCGGGATGCCCCCCTTCCAAGCCCCATAGATACATCCGCATGCTGTCGGTCAGCGCTGCTTCATTTTCTGAATGGTTCTTTGAACTTGCGCGCGCGATTTGCGCACTGCCCTCAACATGCATCGACTGACGATTTTCCGCGCTTTTTTTGTGGGTGAGACCCGTGCCGGTAACGAGACAGCGCGCGGGTTCATCGGGGTGATCAAACGCCGGGAGGAAACGCCAATCGGATTTGCCTTCGTAAACCGCAGAGTAATCCAGCCTTTCATCAGAGGCGCGCAAGGCAACCAGTTGCTTGAGCGACGTTTTTTGTGCCGCAGCGTTTTGTGCCAACGCGTAAATCGAAGCGGTCGCTTCCAAAAAACGAAGTGTGTTTTCATCCGCAACCGTCGCCACACGGCGCCCGTGTTGCGGGTGAATCAATTGAACGAGCCGTACCATTCGAAAAATCTAATTCGAGCGCTTCGTCACGTCGATACAATGTCAGGGTCGGGCGGTATTGCTCGGCTCGATATGCACCAGAACGTCGTAAACCGTTGGCAATTGCGCGCGGATTTTATCTTTGACTCGGTGCGCGATTTCATGCGCTTCCAGCACCGTCATTTGTGGATCAACCTGCACATGCATATCGACGAAATAATGAAACCCCATCTTTCGCACCATGCACTTCTCCACCGCGTTCACTCCTTTGATTCGCGCGGCAATATCCTTGATCTCGGAATTAAAATTTTGGCTTGGAGCCGCGTCCATCAGTTCGTCCAAAGCGGGACGCAATAACTGCCAGCCGTTCCAGGCGATAACGACCGCGCCAACGATCGCCGCAATGGAATCGGCCGATTCAAACCCTTTGCCGCCAATCAGTGCGATCGTGATCCCAATCGCCGCTGTTAAGGAGGTGATCGCGTCACTGCGATGGTGCCATGCATCCGTTCGCAGGACGGAGCTTTCGATTTGCGCGCCTTCACGCAGCACCAAACGGAAGAGACCTTCTTTGATCAGAATGACGAGCAGCAAGACGAGAAGAGTGAACGGGGCGGGGCCTTCGTGTGGAGAAAAAATTTGGCGAACCGCTTGCGTGCCGATTCCCACCGCGGCAAGCAGCAGCATGGTCGCGACCACAGCGGCAGCAATCGGTTCCGCTTTGCCATGGCCATAAGGATGGTTTTCGTCGGCTGGCTCTGCTGCGAGAACCACTCCGCGCCAGACAATGACCGAGCTGAAAACATCGGCGAGCGACTCCACCGAATCTGCGATCAACGCGTAGGAATGACCGAGAATTCCCGCCGTGAGTTTTGCGCAGGCGAGCAACACATTGACCGCCATCCCGATGAAGGTGACGCGCAAACTGCGTTGGAGGCGATCATTGGACACACGCAAAATAAACCACGAACGTCGCTAACCTAAAACACGAATCGTGTGCTATGTCCTAATTTGAATTTTATTTCGGACGCAACCAGTTTTCGGAACGCGGAACGCGGAGCGCGGAAAGGGAAAATAGGACTTCCTTATTTCCGCCTTCCGCGTTCTCTAAATCATGTGGCAGAACATGGCATCTCGCAGTTTTGGTTCAAACCAAGTGCTTTTGGGCGGCATGATCCCCCCCGCGTCAGCGATGGTCATTAGATCGTCGATGCTGGTGGGGAACATGGAAAAAGCGCAGGCGAATTCGCCGCTGTTGACGAGCTTTTCCAGTTCATCCGTTCCGCGAATTCCGCCGACAAAATGAATCTCCGTGCTCGTGCGCGGGTCGTCGATTCCGAAGATCGGCGACAGGATATATTTTTGCAGAAGCGTCACATCCAGTTTCTCGACCGGATCGTTGGTTCCTGCAAAGGCCGGGCGAAAATGGAGCGTGTGCCATTGGCCTGCGAGATAAAATCCGAGTTCATGTTTTCGAACTGGCTTGGGCATGCCTTCCTTTTTGATAATGAAAACAGCATCCAGTTTTTCGAGCAAGCTTTTGGGCGTGAGTCCGTTTAATGTTTTTAGCACCCGGTTGTACGGGAGGATTTGCATCTGGTTATGCGGAAAAATCACCGTCAAAAACCAGGCGCTGCCGTCCGCTCCTTTTCGTGTTTTGTAAACTCGCGCCGCCGCCGCGCTGCGATGATGTCCGTCTGCGATGTAAAGAAACGGGATTTGTTGAAAAAATCCTTCCAGGCTTTTAATGCTCGCTGTATTGGAAATCACCCAAGTCGAATGACGGACCTCGTCTTTTGCCACGAAATCAATGGCCGGTTTCTCCGCGATTTGGCTGGTTACAAACTGATCCACAGCGGCGGTAGCTCGATAAGTGAGAAACACCGGCCCTGTTTGTGAATTCAAAGTTTCAATGTGCCGGACGCGATCATCTTCTTTGTCCGGTCGCGTGAACTCATGTTTTTTGATCACGCCCTGCAAATATTCTTCGCAACTTGCGACCGCCACGATCCCGATTTGGGAGTGATTTCCCATAATTTGCCGATACAAATAAAAGCAGGGTTGAGAGTCTTGTTTCAGCGTGCCTTGTGAAATGAGCTTATCAAAATTCGCTTTGCCCTTGGCGTAAACCGAATCGTCGTGAACATCTGTCAAAGCAGGCAGGTCGATCTCGGGTTTGCTCACATGCAAGAAGCTCAGCGGGTTTCCCTGCGCCATTTGTCGAGCCTCGGCTGAGGACATCACGTCGTAAGGCAGTTCACAAATTTGAGCAGCCAGGCCCGGTTCGGGTCGCAGTGCGGAAAACGGTTTTATTTGAGCCATAAAAAATTGGTCGAACCATACTCGAGGAATTTCAGAACGCACGTTCAAAGTTCGCGACGATCTCAGGGTAGCCACTATCCGAAAATGCGGCGGGTTGTCTCAGATTTTGGCTTGCAGCAAAGGGTCGATCATCGTATGTAATCAATCGCGGGCGATTGCCCGAGTCTGTTTTGAATACCGCATGAACAAATTTCAACTGGTGAGGGTGTCTTGAGTCGCCCTTATTCTCCTCGTCCTGCTCCATCTCCTGCTTCGTTTATTCGCGTCAACGGGAAAATTCGCGCCCGCGAAGTCCGAATCATCGGCGTGAAGGGTGAACAAGTCGGTGTTTTAACACTCGGCGATGCCATCAACATGGCGCGCGCCAATGGTGTGGACCTCGTTGAAATTGCACCCAACGCCACGCCACCCGTTTGCCGCCTCGTTGATTTTGGAAAATATCGTTACGAATTGGCCAAACGCGATAAAGACGCCAAGAAACATCAGCACGCCAACAAGGTTAAAGAGATTCAATTGTCAGCGAACATTGATCCGCACGATTTCGGAGTGAAGTTGGACCACGCCATCGATTTTCTTTGCGAAGACATGAAGGTGAAAGTGACGCTTCGTTTCCGTGGACGCGAAATGGCGCACAAGGAAGTTGGGTTTCAGCAGATTCAAAAATTTACCACGTCCGTGACTCCTTATGGCCACCCGGATGCGCCGCCGAAGCTCATTGGCAAAGGATTGAACGTCATGCTCAGTCCGCTTCCACGAAACAAACGCGCCAAAAACCCGCGGCAAGCGGAGCGCGATATTGAACTGGCGAAAGAACGCGCGGAGGAAGAACGACAAAGCAAGGCCGACGAAGGCAAACCGAAGCAGAAGCCGGAGCGGGTTTCGGATGATACTGCCGATGAAGATTCATTCAGCAACGAAGCCCTTGCAGAAACCGATGCCAAGCTCCAGCAAGAATAATTCGCCCTTGTTCGCCTTGGAGCCGCAGCCACGAAATCTTCGCAGGCCGTGATGGCGATTTAAGCTTGCTACGACAAATCCGGGCGAATTCCAGTCGCGCTGCTTTGCAGGTTCCAAACTCGAACCAGATCAGGAAATTGGCACTCCGCACAAATCGCGTTTGAATGATCGCAAAAATCTCTCACGATTTGCAACAAGCCCTGTTGCGCGGCAGCCGTTTTAAATCTGCGGGGCAAAGATCCCGCCAATAACCGTTGCCGGGCCAGTCGCAGGACTGAATTATCTTCCGCTGCCGGCCATTCGAAAAACAGTTGTTCCGCGCGCCGTTGCAGCAGGTTATTTTTTCCCACCACCGCTCGAATCCAGAGCCAGGGGAGAATGACGTTGACGGCCAAATCCGAGATGCGCGCCGCCCCGATGAGCGGCTGCGTTTCCAGCAACCGCACCGATCGAAAGCTCCAATGCCGAGACCAGAACTCGTCATCGTTGACTTGCAGCAATTCAAGCAACGTCGGTAAAGGA
>JBKJOA010000184.1:0-3672 GCA_046593365.1 Limisphaerales bacterium | reverse complement strand
TAAACAGCGCGAAAAGCTTTTACAGCAAGCCGAAACCCTTTTGATTCATGACGAGTTGCCTATTGTTCCACTCTACATTTATGTGAACGTGGAATATTTTCATCCCGAGAGAATTCACGGCGTTTATCCCAACATCCGTGGAGAACATCCGGTGCGCGCGATTTGGAAGACTGTTAAAAAGCCATGAAATCAAAACTCAAAAAGTTGATGATTGTTTTGGTGGGCCTTTTTGTACTGATAATAATTTATGTTAAAACCCATCCACTAGTTTTTAATGAATCTTTTCTCAGCCATGCTCACTGTATCCCTCAAGCGGGCATGGCTTTGCGCATGTATGCCGGCGATCATCACGGCCAATATCCAAGCCACACAAATGGATACGGAGACGCATTGATGTTGCTGTACAAAGCAGAGCCACATGGCTATTACCTGACAGGTGCCGGTTACGATTCTTCAATATTCGAAAAAACCCTAAAGTCTGGAACAGGAGTTGCAGAAAAGGATTGTGGCCGCGTTTATGTGCAAGGTTTGTGCGAGACGAACAATCCCGAAACCGTTGTCTTATACGATAAAATTCCAACGCCCGGTGGAGACCACTGCCATTTTTTGAACCGAATCTTTGCGCCACTCGGCCGAGAGGTTTTATTTATTGATGGCGGTCACCGTTTCATCAGAGAAAGCGAATGGCAGATGTTCGCAGCAAAACAAATTAATTTACTGGTGAAAGAAGGCTTCACCCTCCCTCAAGCGGAAAAACTCTATTCAGCCGATCACAAATGAACAACTTAAACCTCCCTGTTTTTTGACTCTCGATTAGTCATGTATTTCCTGCGCCGCATTGCCTTCTTTCTGCCACTGATGCTTCTCATCAGTTTCCTGGCATTCACTCTGGTTCGCCTCGCGCCGGGTGGTCCATTCGACAAAGAACGCAAACCTGCTTCGCCGGAAGTCGAGCGCGCGCTCAAAGCCAAATATCATTTGGACGAACCAGTCTGGAAACAATACCTCCGCTATCTCGGCGGGCTGGCTCACGGCGATTTCGGGCCGTCATTGAAATATCGCAATCACTCCGTCACCGATATTATCGCGCAAGGTCTGCCGGTTTCACTTTCCCTCGGCATGATGGCGTTCTGTTTCGCTCTGGGAATTGGGATTCCCCTCGGCTTTTTTACAGCGGTGAACAAAGGAAACATGGGCGATTACGCGGGAAGTTTTCTGGCGCTGCTCGTAATTTGCATCCCCGCTTTAGTCGTTGGTCCGGTTCTAATTATGTTTTTCGCGATCAAGTTCCATTGGTTTCCAGTCGCGCTTTGGGGCACACCGTGGCACGCCGTGTTGCCGACACTCACGTTGGGGCTTTATTTCTCAGGCCGAATCGCCCGCCTCATGCGCGAAGGAATGATGACCACACTTCATTCCGAATTCATCACCACCGCTCGGGCCAAAGGCTTGAGTGAAACGGCTGTGCTTTTCAAACACGCCTTTCGGTTAGCCGTGCTGCCTGTTGTTTCCTACTCAGGCCCGTTGCTCGCTGATTTGCTCACCGGTTCTTTTGTCGTCGAGAATATTTTCCAAATCCCCGGCATCGGCGTCTTCATGGTCAACAGTTCGCTCAATCGCGACTACACAATGGTTGTCGGCCTGGTGCTGCTCTACGCCATTCTGCTTTTGGTTTTAAACCTGGTCGTGGATTTCGCTTACAGCCTGCTCGATCGGAGGGTTCGCTATGAATAACGAGTCAAACCAAAGTAAAGAAAGCGGGGCGTTGATTTCCGCTGCTGCGCTGGCTTCCTTTGACCCAAAACTTCACCTCAGCCCAAACCAGCGAGCCTGGCGAAGATTTCGTCGCAATCGTCCCGCGATCATCGGCAGTTTTTTCTTACTCGCCATTGTTCTCTTGATTTTGGTCTGGCCCATCTTGAGTCATCCAAACATTGCGGCGCACTTTCCGAAAGCGATGACGCAAAGCTCCGTCTCACTTTCTGAAAATCAATTCGCGCCGCCGAGCAATGTGAATTGGTTTGGCACCGATGTTCACGGACGCGATCTACTCACCCGCATTTTTTACGGCGCAAAAATTTCCCTGCTGGTGGGATTAGTGGGAGCGGGCGTGAGTCTGGTGATTGGTGTTTTGTGGGGAGCTGTTGCCGGTTACGTGGGCGGTCGTTGGGACAGTGTGATGATGCGTTTTGTCGATGTGCTTTATTCCTTGCCGTCGATTGTTTTCGTCATCGTGCTCATCACCACCCTCAACGGTGTCCTGGCGAAAATGCAAAGCAAAGGGCTTTCGCCCGAATGGATTCAAACCGCAAAATTCCTCGCCCTATTCGTCGGGCTTGGGGCAGTGTCATGGCTCACCATGGCGCGCATTGTCCGCGGCCAGGTGCTTTCTTTGCGCACGAGAAATTTTGTAGATGCCAGCCGCGCGCTCGGCGCAAGTCATCCTCGCATTTTACTCCGCCACATTTTGCCAAACGTCTATGGAATCATCATTGTTTACCTCACGCTGACCATCCCTTCGATCATCCTTTACGAATCTTTTTTAAGTTATCTTGGCCTCGGAATCCAACCACCCCAAGCCAGCCTTGGTTCGCTCATTGCCAGCGGTGTCGAGCAGATCAATTCCGTTCGCGTCTATTGGTGGCTGATCATTTTCCCCGGTGGGATGCTCGCCGCCACGCTGCTGGCGCTAAATTTTCTTGGTGACGGTTTGAGGGATGCCTTTGACCCTCGTTCTGAAAATCACTAACTGGCTACCAGATGTTCGAATTACATCTCAACACCCCCACCCTATTTATCCGTACTCCATACCCGAGCCGCGCGCATTTCCAGCAAAATTGCCTCCGCCAGTTGGCTCTTTGCCTTCGCAAAATATTCCGATACGCTCCGTCTAAATCCAAAAATATGACGAAACAATTTTCTGGCAAGGTGGCTTTGGTGACTGGCGGCGCTTCTGGTTTGGGCCGGGTTTCGGCCATTGCCTTGGCCCGAGAAGGCGCGAAGGTGCTCGTCTCCGATGTGGCGGTGAGCGAGGGTGAGGCCACGGCGAAAATGATCACCGATGCGGGTGGGCAAGCCACTTTCGTGAAGGCCGACGTCACTAAATCGAGCGAGGTGGAAGCGATGGTTCGGGCGGCCATCGAGACATTCGGACGACTCGACTTTGCGATGAACAACGCGGGCATCGACGGCGTGCGTGCCCGCACTGCCGATTATCCCGAGGATGTTTGGCATCAGGTCATCAATCTTAATCTGACAGGCGTTTTTCTTTGTTTGAAGTTCGAACTTTCCGTCATGGTCCAGCAAGGCAGCGGTGTGATTGTCAACATGTCCTCCGTTGCCGGTGTGACTGGTTTTCCCGGACACGCTGCCTACACGGCGAGCAAACATGGCGTGATCGGTTTGACCAAAACTGCGGCCATCGACTACGCCAAAGCCGGGATTCGGGTCAACGCCATCTGCCCTGCCTATACCCGCACACCGATGTTGAACCGGATGCTGGAACAAAAACCTGATCTCGAAGCCAAATTGATCTCTCGCGTCCCGTTGCGGCGGTTGGGAACGGCCGAAGAAATTGCGCAAGCGGCCATCTATCTTTTCTCGGATGCGGCGGCCTTTATCACTGGACATTCATTGGTAATGGATGGGGGAATCGTCGCCGAGTAAACACGG
>JBKJOA010000170.1:0-5531 GCA_046593365.1 Limisphaerales bacterium | reverse complement strand
AGTTGCTCGATGGCGGCGGCGCGAAAGGTGTCGCATGCGGCGAGCAAAACGGTTTCGCCGCGTCCTTGGATCAAATATGCAAGTTTAGCCGCTGTCGTGGTTTTTCCAGTTCCGTTGACGCCGACGATGGAAACAATCGTCGGGCCGCTCGTCGCGCGAACCAAATCAGTTTTGGCGTTCGATAAACTTTTTTCCACTTCGCGCGCGGCAATCGTGAAAACGTCAACGCCAGAACTACCTTGAGTTTCGTAAGCGAGTTTTACTGCGGCGATGATCTGCGTCGTGACCGCCATGCCGAGGTCGGCGGAAATCAATGCGGTTTCGAGTTCTTCGAGACTGGTTCCCGTCAGTTTCGACGAACTGGTGACGATGCGTTTGAGTTCGTGGACAAGTTTGCTGTGTGATTTTTGCAAACCCGTTTTGAATTTGTCGAAGAAGCCCATGTTGAAAAGTTAGAATTATGAAGGTTGAAGGACGAAGTAAAATTTCATGCGCGAACGAAATCCTTTTTCCTAGCCGCAACTTTTACTTTAAGCGCGCTCAAATATTTGTAAGGCAATTTAACCGAGCCGATGAGCGGTTTGCCTTTGCTCAATCCATGGCAATCCGAGCCGCCGGTCACGAGTAAATTATGTTTCGATGCGAGTTGCAAATAATGCTCCGCCGTTTTTGGAGGATGCTTGCTGTGAAAACATTCAATCCCATCCATGCCCGCTTCAACGAGTTCAGGAATAATCGAGTCGGTCCGATTCAATCCAGGATGCGCCATGACTGCGAGACCGCCCGCGCCGTGAATCAATTCAATCGCATCGAATGCGGAGATTTTAAATTTCGGCACCCACGCCGGTTTGCCTTTTTTTAAAAATCGTTCAAAAGCTTCGTCCATGCTCTTGCAAAATTTTTCGCGAATCAGCGCGCGGCCAACATGCGGACGACCAGGTGAGCGACAGTTGGCAATTTTAAAAACGGTTTCAGCGCGCAGCGGGATGCCGTGTTCATTGAGACGCGTAACCATTTCGCGAATTCGATCCTGTCGAACCGTTTGAAATTTTCCAGTTTCGGCGAGCAGCTTTGGATTTTTCGTGTCGAGAAAATAGCCGAGCAAATGCAATTCGGTTCCGTCCACTTCCGCCGTCAGTTCCGTGCCGGGAATAAATTCAATTTCCAATCCAGCACAAGCCGCCGCCATTCGTTCGCAACCTTCAGCCGTATCGTGATCGGTGAGCGCCATCGCAGCCAAGCCAACTCGTTTTCCATGAGCAGCCAATTCTTCCGGAGTATAAGTCCCATCCGAAAAATTCGTGTGCAAATGGAGGTCGGCGAAGACAGGAGACAGAATAAAGGAGTCAGGAGTCAGAAGGTCAGATGCTTCTCGCAAGTTTCCTACTGCTAAATTCTGAATTCTGACTCCTGACTCCTGACTCCTCATTTTACAATCCTCGCGGGGCGCATCAGTTCGCTTTTTACTTTGTCAAGCAGCCCATTGACGAACTTGCCGCTGTCTTGAGTGGAAAATTTTTTCGCGATGTCCACCGCTTCGTTAATACTCACCACGGGTGGAATATCGTCGCGGTAAAGCATTTCGTAAATGGCGAGGCGCAACACATTTCGGTCCACGACCGCCATGCGGTGGAGATCCCAATTTTGCGCGTGCTTTTTGATGTGTTCGTCCAAAAGGTCGCGGTGTTCCAGCGTGCCGCGAATCAACGGTTCTGCAAAAAGTTGCAAAGCTGCTTCTTCCGCAGTGGGAGGTGGCAGTTCTATTTTTTCGCCCCATGTGGCCCGGCCTTTATCTTCGGCGAGTGAGGCGGAACGTTGGGAAGTCCAGAATTGGCCCAAGGCCGCGTCCAGATTTTCCGGCGGGTTGATGTCGTATTGAAATAAAAATTGAACGGCGCGTTCGCGCGCCTCACGTCTTTGTCCCATGAAAGCAAGATGGCTTACAAAATCGCAGAGGAAAGAGAAATTATCCAGCCAGGATATGTCACACGCAGCATGAAATGCCAATAGAGTGGAGCCCCGGTTTGCAACCGGCTTTGGGAGCTAGGAAGTGGCAAAGAGGTCTCCAAGTCGGCGCACCACCTGAAGTTTGTGAAATATGCGGGTTAGCGGGTTTGTGAAAAAAAGAGCGGCCAGAATCCAGGAAACCGTGAGCCGAGGAGCAACGTGATTTGACGCACAGCGGGTTGGAACAAGCCGGCTTGCAGAAATCGCGCCCAACGCAACCGTGGGAGGAAGGTTTCGTCGCAGCGTTCTGCAATGGCTTGTTGTGTTTCGGCCCATGAAATTTTTCCAGTGCTGTAAAGTTCCAGCGGTTCAAGGGACAGCTCGGCGGATTCGAAAGCCATCGACATCCCGTTTCCAGTCACGGGCGGAATCATCGTGAGCGAATCGCCGATCGAACATTCTGTTTGCGTAGAAGCCTGATTCGGTTCCAGCGACAAACCAGCGATGCTGCAGAATGAAGTGTTGTCGAAATCCGCTGAGGCGAGGCGCACGCGCAAGGTCGATTCCGCCGGGCCGGTCAGCCAGTTGCGCCAGTTCGTGGACAAATCGGGCAGAGTCGTTCGGCTGCGGAACAGGCCGCAAATATTAACTTCGCCATCGCTCAAACGACATAAGCCGACGTAGCCAGTAGGAATGAAATGCATTTCCAGATCTGCTTTAAGACGAACATTGCGTGCATGCACTTTCAGGCCGAATAGCCGCCAGCCATCCGCAATGCTTTGCCCGCGCCGACCTGTCGCGCGCACGATTCCTTCACCAAACGATTCGTTCCAGCGCGAGCTTGGTCGCAAGTCGCCGCCCAGAATGCGGAATTCTGTCGCCAACAAAGTATCCAAAATAGATCGGGAGAGGCAAAGGGCAGGGGATGGCAAAGGCTTGATAGGTGAACTTATTTTGCCGGAAAAAAACGACGCCGTTTCCGCAATGCGCGCGCCGGCAACGATCAACTTTTCACGCAATCCAAGCCGTGCGAGCGACCTTTGGCCGCGACCGCTGATAAATTCGCCGCAAACGCGGTGTCGCGGATATTTGCCCGCCTCGAAGATAGTCACGGGAACATCGCGTTGCCGCAACCCGATGCCCAGTGCGAGTCCCGCGAGGCCGCCGCCCACGATCGTGATCGGTTTGTAGTGGCTCATTTCTATAGACATTTCGCTCGTAGCGAACCTAAACAACAGCAAACAGTAGCAGTTGCTTTACCGAACAGGGTTAGCGAGACGCAGGTGCTACCCCGACTGGTTTCGGCTTGAGTTTGACACGCAGGTATTTTGGCCTTTTACCTGGTTTACGTTTGGAATCCAGTTCGCCCAAGGCGCGCGCGATGAATTCTGATTGGCTGCGGCGCATCATCGCGCCTCGCTTGCGGGTTGGACGCGAGTAAGAACCGTTTGCGTTCAACGTCCGCACCTTGGTGTTGTCTTCGAGGGAAAGTTCCAGCAGTTCACCGCGCACTCGTTCCCGCAGGTTCCCGTCCTCGATGGGAAAAACGACTTCGATACGCCGGAAAAAATTGCGCGGCAACCAATCGGCGCTGCCGATGAACACCTCAGGTTGCAACGCATTTTCAAAATAGAAAATCCGGCTGTGTTCCAGAAATCGGTCCACGATGCTGCGAACGGAAATGTTGTCGCTGATCCCTTTGAGCTTCGGGCGAAGACAACAAAGGCCGCGCACGATCAAATCGATTTTCACACCGGCTTGGGAGGCGCGATAAAGTGCTTCGATGATTTCGCGGTCGGCGAGCGAATTCATTTTCGCGACGATGCGCGCGGGCAAACCCTGGTTGGCATTTTCCGCCTCGCGCGCGATCAGGCTCAACATTTTCATGTGCAACTCGAACGGCGCAACGACCAGCTTCTTTGTTCCCTGAAATTGGCAGATGCCGGTCAGCAGGTTGAAGAGGTTGGTCGTGTCATCGCCGAAGTCTTTGCGGCAGGTCAACAAACTGATGTCCGTGTAAAGCCGGGCGGTCGTCGGATTGTAATTGCCCGTACTCAAATGAACGTAGCGACGAATGGCATCTTCATCCTTGCGCACCACGAGGCACATTTTTCCGTGAATTTTAAAACCAACCAATCCGTAAACGACATGCACTCCTGCTTCTTCCAGCTTTTGCGCCCAGCGAATGTTGTTCGCTTCATCAAAGCGCGCGCGCAGTTCCAGGACGGCGGTGACCTGCTTTCCGTTTTTTACTGCGTCCATCAACGCGCCGACGATTTGCGGATCGCCCCCCGTTCGATACAACGTCTGTTTGATCGCGAGCACGTTTGGATCTTCTGCGGCTTGTGTGAGGAAATCGACGACGCTGCTGAAATTTTCGTACGGTTGATGCAACAAAATATCGCGCTGGCGAATCACCTCAAAAATATCGGGTTGATCGCGCAACGCGGGCGAAACAGGCCCAATAAACGGCGGATCTCGTAGCTCGGGAGAATGATCGCCCTGATAAATCGTCATCAGATGCGTAGGATTCAGCGGGCCTTCGATGACATACAAATCATCTTCTTCGAGGCGAAGGATTTCTAAAAGTTGTGATCGAATGGGGAGCGGGCAATCGCTTTCCACTTCGAGTCGCACCGCATCGCCCTTGCGTCGATTGTGCAATTCCGCTTCGACCGCCTTGAGCAGATTTGCCGTGTCATCTTCTTCGATGTAAAGCTCGCTGTTGCGCGTGATGCGAAATTGCCAGTGCCCAACAATTTTTGTGCCTGGAAATAAATCCTGTAACCGCTGCTCGATGAGTTGTGCCAGAAAAATATATTGCTGGGTTGAATCGCCACGTGGAAGTTTGATCAGCCTTGGCAAAACACGGGGAACCTGCACGATGGCCAGCCGACGGCGCGGTTCGCCGTTCTGTTTGATGTCGAGTTGGACGATGATATTGAGCGACTTGTTGAGCAGTTGCGGGAACGGATGCGTCGGGTCGATGCCCAGCGGCGTCAACACCGGGCGCACCTCGGTTTGATAATAATTCTCCAGCCACGCCAAATCGGCCCGGTTCAAATCCTTGTATTGGAGAAAGCGAATACCCTTCTCGGCCAGCGCCGGGGAAAGATCTTCGCGCCAACAAGCGTATTGCCGCTGGACCATTTGCCGGACGCGGCGATGCACCGCGCACAACGTTTCACTCGCGGTCATCCCGTCGTCGCTGCGGCCAACGACGTCGCTTTCGACCTGTTGTTTGAGGCCGGCGACGCGGATTTCAAAAAACTCGTCGAGGTTCGAACTGAAAATACAAAAGAACTTCACCCGTTCGAGCAAAGGAGTCCTGCGATCAAGGGCTTCATTGAGCACTCGTTGATTGAACTCCAGCCAGCTCAATTCACGGTTGATAAAATGTTGAGGCCCAAATTGTGTCGTTTCCACCGGCATATCGAGTCAGGAAAATATCTCTGCTCCCACCTCTTGGCGAGTTACAATTCGGCAACGTTCGCCTGGGGGTTGCAAATATCGGTCAGACAAATTGCGCCCATCATCGTCGAAAATTTGAAATAAACTTATTTTTCGGTGAAAGGCAAAAGCCA
>JBKJOA010000145.1:0-6866 GCA_046593365.1 Limisphaerales bacterium | reverse complement strand
TGTCTAGTTAATGACTAATTCCCATCATTCTATCAAAGTTGTCGCTCGTCGCACCGGATTGACCGCACACGTCATTCGAATCTGGGAAAAACGCTACAGTGCAGTGGAGCCGGAACGCACGGGTACGAATCGGCGGCTTTATTCAGAAGAACAAATAGAGCGGTTGAGTCTGCTTCGAGAAATAACTCAAAGCGGCCATAGCATTGGGAACGTAGCGAAATTGCCGACGGCGAAATTGCGCAAAATAGCAGATGATTCACCGGGCAAGGGTGGCTCTATTCTGTCAGGCAATGGTGTGACGCCAGCGCCATCCTATCTTGAGGAGTGCATCGTTGCAGTAAAGGCACTCAACTCTAGCGCTTTGGAAGACGTCCTGGAGCGTGCGGCGACGACCCTTGGCGGACAGGGATTGCTACAGCGCGTGGTCGCGCCGCTCGCGCAAAGCATTGGTGAGTTATGGCGTGAAGGGATTATCACTGCCGCCCACGAGCATTTAGCCAGTGTCGTTATTCGGATTTTTCTTGGTTACGCGGCGAGGCCTTTTGCTGGTGCGCAGAACGGCCCGGTTCTGATTGTCGCAACTCCTGCCGGGCAATTACACGAGCTTGGCGCCCTGCTCGTTGCAGCGGCGGCGGCAAACCTGGGCTGGCATGTGACTTACCTTGGGGTGAGCCTTCCAGCTCCAGAAATCGCGGGTGCGGCGAAGATAAGCCGCGCGCGCGCCGTGGCTCTCAGCGTGGTTTATCCCGAGGACGATCCTTACCTGGAAGGTGAGTTGACGACCTTGCGCCACCTGTTGCCACCAGAAGTGATACTACTGGCGGGAGGTCGCGCCATGTCTGCCTACAGTGATATTCTGGAAAAAATTGGCGCGTTACAAATCAAGGATCTTACGCACCTTTGCTCAACTCTCGACGAGATTCGACAACCCGAAAAGAAAACAAAACGATGAAACCATTTTTAACACGCAACATTGATGGCAAAGGTCGGTTCCTTCGAGGAATAGGAGCGGTGGCTTTGTTCCTTGGCGCTTGGTTTGCTTTTCAAATTTCCATGTGGCTCGGCATCGTGCTCGTGGCGTTTGGTGTTTTTGTGTTGTTTGAAGCATTGCGCGGTTGGTGTGCATTACGGGCGTGTGGCTTGAAAACAAAATTCTAAAACGATTTTATGAAAGAATTTCTCTTTCACGCGGAAGTTTGGCTGCCGCGTTCGCGCGATGAAGTATTCTGGTTTTTTTCAGATGCGCGAAATCTGGAAGCGCTTACGCCATCATGGCTGAAATTTGAAGTTCTCACACCCGCACCTATTGCAATGCAACCTGGAGCCCTGATCGAATACCAAATTCGCGTGCATGGTTTTCCAATCGGTTGGCGAACAGAGATCACAGAATGGTCTCCGCCATTTCGATTTGTGGATGTGCAACTGCGCGGTCCTTATCGGCTTTGGCATCACACCCACATCTTTGAAGAACGTGAGGGTGGAACCCTTTGCACCGACGAGGTTCGCTATCGTCCGAGGGGTGGCGCACTGGTGAATTGGCTTTTCGTTCGGCGCGATGTCGAGCGCATCTTTCAATACCGACAACAGAAGTTGCGGGAAATTTTTGCAGCGGTCGCCTTGCCACGCAGTCTGAAAAATTAGGCGATTCTATCCGCCGCCTTCGTTTGGCAATCTGACAACAAAAGTCGTCCCAACACCCGGCTGGCTGGCAACTTCGATTGTGCCGCCGTGCGCTTCCACGATGGCTTTTGAAATGGCCAGCCCAAGTCCAGTTCGTCCCGCCGAGCCGGTTCGTGATTTATCTCCCCGATAAAAGCGGTCGAAGATATGGGGCAAATCTTCTTCGTTGATTCCAAGCCCGCTGTCCGCGACGGTCAGAAGGGCGATTCCATTCTGGATTTCAGTGCTGACCCGCACCTGGCCGCTCTCGTGGTTGTAGTGAATGGCATTGCTCAAGAGATTGGTGATCACTTGGGCGAGAAATTCCGGGTCGCCGCTGCACTCGGTTTCTTTTAAATCCTGATTGATGCAAATAGTGCGCTCGTCCGCGAGTGGTTGCACTTGTTCAATGCATTCGCGAGTGGTTTGGGAAAGATCGAAACAAATTCGCTTCATCATTTCCTGGCCCGCATCCAGTCGCGCCAGCTTCAACAGCAGCTCGATTAACCGTCGCATTCGCTGCGCGGCACGCTGACAAGCCTCCACCGTTTCTCGATATTCAGTGGCACTGCGTTCGCGTGTGAGTGCGCCTTGCGTTTGCGTGAGCATCACCGAAACAGGTGTGCGTAACTCATGGGCGGCGTCGGAGGTGAAGCGGGCTTGCTGGGCAAAAGCAGCCTCCAGCCGGGCAAAAGTTGAATTCAGGACGCTGGCGAGTTGGCCAAGTTCATCATCCGTATCCACGACGCTGATCCGCTGGGAAAGATCACCGGCCGCAATTTTCACCGCAGTCCCGCTGATATTTTTGACAGGACGAAGAGCGCGCTTGGCAATCCAGCCACCTCCTGCGATTCCAATCAGCAAAATCGCGCCGCCCAGGCCGGTCAATTTCCATGCGAGCAGGCGGAGAGCGTTCATGTCTTTGGCAATGGAGCGACCCGCCAGGAGGCATTCGCCCGGTGGAGTGAATTGATAGACTTCACGAAAATTGCCGCGCGTGCGAACGGCCGGAGTCCCAGTGGCACGCCGTTTCGGCAGCGACAGGTCAGGCGGGCTGTTGGTGGAACGCAACAACGGTTCTCCGTCTCGCCTCCAAATGGCATGGTAGAAACCATTGATATCGGTGGCGTTCACCAGTTGCGGATTCCGCAGCTCCAGTGACCCAAGTAACTCTCGCGGCGGAAACTCGCGGTCTCTCCTGTCTTCTGGAGGAAAGGGTTCACGCTGGGGTGGTCGGCGAGGTCCCCGCTCCGGATTGGGTTGGCGGAATTCTCGCATCACCAGGCTGATCCGTTCATTCAACTCGTCATCGACCTGACGCAATTGCCGGGTGCGCTCAAGTTGAAAAGTCGTAATTCCAAACCCAGAGAGAAGCACCACGAGAATGATGCCATACCAGATCTGGAGCCGGGCGCGAATCGATTTGAAAATCATGGTCAGCCCTCGATGCAATAGCCGTGGCCGCGGCGTGTGGTGATGAATTCAGGGCCAATTTTTTTGCGAATGTTCGAGACATGCACATCGAGCAGGTTGGAAAGGGAACTGTCATCCTCGTCGAAGAGATGTTCGTAAAGGGCGGTGCGGGTCACCACTTCTCCGCGATGCAGCGCCATGTATTCAACGAGGGAATATTCGCGCGCGGTCAAAGAGACTGCGTCGCCGTCCAGTGAAACGGTTCGGGCCGCATAATCAATCCACACACGGCCGATTTGAATCTGCGACCGGGTTTGATTGGCAGTGCGGCGGATCAACGCCCGCAGACGTGCCAGTAACTCTGAAAGGTCAAAGGGCTTGACCACGTAATCGTCCGCACCACCGTCCAGGCCGCGCACGCGATCGCGCGAAGCGTCGCGCGCGGTGAGCATGAGCACGGGAGTCTTCTTGGTTTTTCGCAAGCCCTTCAAGACCTCCCAGCCGTCGAGCTTTGGCAACATCACGTCGAGTATAATGGCGTCGTAGTCCCAGTTCGTCGCTTTGTAGAGACCTTCTTCGCCTTCCTCGGAAGTATCCACGGCATAACCTTCCTCGCGCAGCGCCCTGGCGATGCCAGCCAGAAGGTCCGATTCATCTTCAACGATAAGCACTCTCATTTCGTAATGGTTGAAATTGATTGTATATGAGCTTGGCCGATAACAAGCGATTTCCTCCGCAACCTCTCACAAAGAACATTAAGAGCAGATGAAGAGTTGGCGCTCGTTGAACTTCCCGGTCGTCTGAAAGATCAGCGGGCCGGGGTGTTCAGTATTGCCTTCCGTTCGAACCGGCCCATTTTTCCTAGAGTGGCCTGTTTGAAAACTCATTTGGGCTTCAACCCGGCGGCGTTCGGAGTTCCGCCTTCAGGCGGTTTCCGCGCTCTGCCGCCTGAAGGCGGAACTCCAAACCGGGGTTTTCAAACAGGCTCTAAGAAAAATCGAACTGTTTCGACCCGAGCATTGTAATCGGCGCTTTTCTTTAGTAGCCAGTTTCCCCTGCTCCACAAAAAAATGTCGGCGCCAATCGTGTTGGAGCAATGTTGCAGCGTTCCATCGTCAGCAACAAATTTGTTTCCTGAACAGCTAAACGAGATTGGGGCGGATTTATTTCTTGGTGAGAGAATAACGTCCGCACCTGTTGAAAAATAGTTCTCTCCGCTTTACCAGATTGCGATTCTCCCGTAGAATAATTCACTCTCAATAGAGCGTCCGTTAAGATTGTGTATGAAAATTTGGTTAGGAATCAGACTGGGTATCGTTGCTCTGCTTCTTTCGGTTCCAACCGCGCGAGGCGCAGGCGTTACCATTATAACGCACGGTTTGAACGGAGATGCGGATGGATGGGTTGCTGGCATGGCCAATCAAATTCCAAATTACACCACTTTTCCCGGATCAAGCTCGACATTTTACAAGATATATTTCATTCCCGGTGGCGGGGGCGCTTATCAATTGACGTGGGCCCGGCTTAGAGGCGACCCCCCTTCTTTTACCGACTCCGGCGAAATCATTGTGGCGCTGGATTGGAGCCAGTTGGCTGATGGATATTCCTATGATACTTTCGATATTGCAGCCGCCGTCTTCGCCGGTCTTCAAAGCACAAACTTCATTTCAGAATTGAATGGACGCCCATTGTGCGAACTTGCCATTCACTTGATTGGCCATAGTCGAGGAGGATCATTGATGTCTGAAGTCAGCAAGTTACTGGGCGTAAATGGTATTTGGGTGGATCATTTGACGACGCTCGATCCCCACCCGTTGAACAATGATGGTTTCAATGATTTCATCTACAGTGCTGTGGATGCCCCGGTCCGTACTTATCAAAGCGTCCTTTTTCACGATAACTTTTGGCAGGATTCGCAATTTTTAATTCACGGCGAGCCCGTGTCCGGAGCGTATGTTCGAAAGCTTTCCAATTTTTCAGGCGGTTACGCTTCGCCGCACTCTGACGTTCATCTTTGGTATCACGGAACGGTAGATGAGCGAAACCCAGCCAATGACACGGAGGCGCAAATGGGGAACGCAGAATTCAGCTCCTGGTATGTTCCCTACGAGCAAGATGGAAACAAGGCGGGATTTAAATGGAGTTTGATTGGAGGCGGAGATCGAACCAGTCCTGACCGGCCAGTGGGTTCGACTTATCCTGCCATTCGAGATGGCTATAACCAGACTTGGGGTCTGGGTGCGGGTCAAAACGGGAATCGCTCTTCGCTCCCGTCGAACAATGGCGGTTGGCCAAATGTGTTGAAATTGAACTTGGTGAGTACGAACACCGCACCACAGGGAACCAATATTTCAGTGAAATTTTTTTATCAATGGGCGCAATCTAATACCAGCACAGCGAGCCTGAGCTTCTATCTCGACGATGATTTCAATCCCTACAACAACAACAGCCGTATTCTTCAGCAAATAAATCTGCCCGGCAATGGCGCTTCATTTGTGAGCTTTCAAACCCTCAATTTGGCACTGAACGAAACCAATGCACCAGTGGGCAACCACGTTCTTTATGCGAAAATTGCGGGAGGCGGAAAGACTCGCTATCTGTATGCTCCAGAGAAATTAACGGTCACGCAACCGCCCGACATTACGCCTCCGATTCCTGCTCCATTACTGAGCGTGTTCAAACAAGGCACGAACATTATTTTGCAGTGGCCCACAAATGCAATGGGCTACACCCTTCAACTAAACACAAATCTCAACACAACCAACTGGACTACGTCTGCACTCACGCCAGTCGTTTTGAATGGTCAATACACCATTACCAATAACATCACGAATCAATCCGCGATCTACCGCTTGAGGAAATAGCGGATTTTAATTCAGCTCGACGAACAGTGCACAACCAAATCCAACGTCAACGACGCTCTAATCTCAAAGTTTTCTTGCTCACATGGAGCGCGCTCGTCCACACTAAATGGAACCATGATTAACCTTGTTCGTCATTTTCTTGTTTTTGTTTCTCTTTGTTCTGTCTTGCCTTTATTTGCCGCACCGCGCGCCGAGCACGTTTTCATCATCAGCATTGATGGGGGAAACCCAGATGTGATACAGCGCAGCAAAATGCCTGTGCTGAAAAAAATGGTGAAGGAAGGCGCGCACACCTGGCTGGCAAACACCATTACTCCCAGCCTGACGTTGCCGGCACATACCTCCATGCTCACCGGCGTAGGCGCAGATAAACACAAAGTCACCTGGAACAATTGGGCTCCCAGCAATGGTCTTGTGCTCGTTCCGACTATTTTCGCGGCGGCAAAGCAAGCGGGCTATTCCACGGCCATGTTTGTGGGCAAGGAAAAGTTTCGCCATCTTCTCCAATCAGGCACGGTGGACGAGTTCAATTTGAATCGCGCGGCTTCTTTCGTTATTGCAAAAAGCGACAGCGGCGGTGCGCCGGTGAAGCAAGAGGAGAATGTTTTTGCAAAGATCGTGGCCAGCGATGCCGCTCATTACATCATCAAGAATAAACCGGCCCTCTCCTTCATTCATTTCACCGACCCAGACACTATCGGCCACAGATTCGGCTGGGGTTCACCGGAGCAACTGACCGCCTTTGCCGACACCGATGCCGCATTGGGCGTCGTTATGAAAGCGATCCGCAAGGCAGGCATCGCGAAACAGAGCGTGATTCTCATTACGGCCGACCACGGCGGGCATGGTCGAGGCCATAGTCAGGGCACTCCCGAGGACATGCTTATTCCGTGGATTGCTTGGGGCAAGAATGTCAAGAAACGCTTCGAG